>JBEBJC010000379.1:0-7444 GCA_040080105.1 Myxococcota bacterium | reverse complement strand
GTCCGCGGCGACGACTCCCCGCTCGACGCGCTCGCCCGACTCCCCGACCCCCTCCCCCCGATCGGCTTCGACCACGGCGAGCCGGCGCTGCAAGACCAGATCCGGCTGCTCGAGTCGCTCGCGGCCGTCCGACCGGGCACCCGCATCGTGGTGGCCTCTCAGACCCGCCTGCGCCGCGCGTGGGAGGTGGTGGTCGAGGTCGGCCCGCTCGAACCGGCCGCCGCCGTCACGCTCGTCGCCGAGTGGCTCGGCGGGCCACTGACCCCGGCGCTCACCGACGCGATCGCCGCGACCGACAGGCACCCGTTCACGCTCGAGCTGCTGGCGGCGCGGGTGCGCGCCCGCGGGGCCGAAGCCGCAGGAGCCGACCCTCCGCAGGGGGCGGCGAGCGCGGTGGAGCGGGCGTGGGTCCTGCTCGACCCGCAGCAGCAGCGCCTGCTGGCCACGTTGTCGGCTGCTCCCGGTCCGTTCGGGCGGGATCGGGCCCGTCGGATGGCGGGAGCCGTCGCCGAGTCGCTGCTGGAGACCCTGGTGGATCGGTCGTTGGTGCGCAGGGTCGGGCCGGTCGGCGGGCCGGAGGAGCTCGAGCTTCCCGGGCTGGTACGGGCCTTCGGCCAGGAGTGGCTGGGCGCAGGACGGTCCGCGGCGGACGCGGCGCACGCCGACGCGGTCCTCGCAACGCTCCCGCCGCTGTTCGGAGCGCCGCGCTCGACCCGAGACGTCCCGCTGGCCGAGGTTCGGGTGGTGCTGGAGCGCGCGCTCGCCCGCGGCGACGTCGACCGGGCGGCCGCCGCGCTGGCGGCTGGCTCCAACGCGTGGCTCGGGGCCGGTTCGGCCGGTGAGGTGCTGGCAGCCGTCGACCGGTCGGAGGCGATCGGCCGGCCGACCGACCCGGTGCTCCACTGCGCGGTCCTCGCGATCCGCGCCCGCGCGCTCCGACGCGGGAGGGAGCTCGGACCCGCGGAGCGCGCCGCGCGGGCGCTCGAGCGCGCGGCCAGGGAGCTGCCCCGGTCACCGGTGTTGCCCTGGTGCCTGATCGAGGTCGCCCTGCACGTGGGGAGCGCGCAGGGCGGACCGGGGGCCGGTCCCGGCTCCGCCGCCGCGCTGCTCGACGAGGCAGAGCGCCTGGCGGAGAGCGCGCCCGACCGGGTGGAGCTGCTCGGGTCGGCAGAGCTGTGCCGCGGGTGGGTCGACCGAGACTCCGGCGGGGTGCTCCAGCACTACGCCGCGGCGCGCGATCGGTGGCAGAGCCTGCCCGATCCCGTCCCGGCAGCGGTGGCCGAGGGCTACTTGTGCACGAGCTTGCTCACCCGGTGGCGGCTGGAGGAGGCGAGTGCGGTCGCCCGGCGGTGCGCGGAGGTGCTCGTCGCCGCCGGGATGGAGCGCCACGCGCTGATGGTACGGGTGATCGAGGCTTACGGCGCGCTGCACCGCGGTCGCGCGAGAGAGGTCGACTGCGCGCCGCTCGAAGCCACCGCCCGACGCCTCGGTGACGTGGGAATGGAGCTCGCGACCCGGATCCTGTCGGTCGACCGCGCGGTGAGCCTGGGGCACCTGGACGAGGCGCGGGCGCGCGCGGCCGACGCCGTGGTGCGGTTCAGACCGTGCGCCGACCCGGCCGTCCGCGGCTGGGCGCTCTCGTCGCTGCTGGCGACCACGACCGAGGCGCGCGAGGCCACCCAACTGCGGGACGAGCTGGGTCCCACCGCCGAGCGGATGCCCGAGTGGGGACCCCTGCTGGCCCTCCACGACGCGCTGGACAGCGTGCGGCGGGGCGGCGATCGGGCGACGGCCAGCCAGCTCCTCGGATCGGTGGGCGGCACCGTGGTGGATCAGTTCACCGTCGCGCTGATGCTCCGCAGAGCCCTCGCGCGCGAGGCTTCCCCGCTGCGGGTCGCGCGAGACGGCGGGTGGTTCCAGCTCGGCGACGCCGAGCGCGTCGATCTCTCCCGTCGAGGCCCGCTGCGCCGGGTGCTTCAGCGCCTGTTGGTCGGTGAGGTCGTCTCGGTGCCGGATCTGTTCGACGCTGGTTGGCCCGGAGAGCGCGCCCGACCGGAGTCGGCGCGCAACCGAGTATACGTCACGGTCGCTCGGCTGCGGCAGCTGGGGCTGCACGAAGTGCTGGCGACTCGCAGCGACGGGTTCGCGCTCTCCGGTCCCGTGCAGATCGACTGACGGGGGTCGACACACCCTTACAACGTCCGTCATCCGCCGAGGGGGGCCCCCGGTCGCGGTACGGGGCGCGACTGGAGGTCCAGATGTGTCCCAGCTTGATCCTGCTCCTCGCCGCATGTTCGGGTGACGCGAGCCCCGGCGACAAGTCCACCCCGGACTCGAACCTCGACACCGACACCGACACCGACGCGGACGCCGACACCGACGCGGACGCCGACACCGACACCGACGCGGACGCGGACGCCGATACCGACACCGACGTGGACACCCAAACCACGGACTCCGCCACCGCGACCACCACCGACACCGGCCCAGCCGTGTGTGGGGACGGGGTGCTCGACGTGGGGGAGGCGTGTGACGACGGGAACCTGCTCGGCGGGGACACCTGCACCGCCCAGTGTGAAGACGACTCCGCGTGTTTCGCGTGTGAGCAGGCGAACTGCAGCTACTACGCGGGGCCGTACGACCTGTGGGACCTGTGCTACGGCAACTCGGACCCGACCTGGGTCACCCTGTGCGACGACCTGGTCACCTGTATGCGCGAGACCGGGTGCGCGTTCGATCCCACCGACATCGTGAGCACCAACCTGCCCGACTGCTACTGCGGCGAGGACTCCGAGCTCGACGACTACGCCGACTGTTTCGCCGGGATCAACCTGACGGGCGCGTGCCAGGCCGAGTGGGAGGCCGCTGCGTACACCGTCGACCCGTTGGAGATCGCGTACGAGATGAGCCTGTTGTACTGGCCGGCTGGGACCGCGTACTGGTACACGTCGTGTGAAGCGACCTACTGCGCGACCGAGTGCGGCCCGTAGACCGCGAGGATCCGGTAGCGGGTGGCCGGGGGAGTGGTGTCCATTGGGGAGCGAGCGGGATCTGCGGACCCGCTGGTCGGAGGCTCCCGATGTCGCGCGCCTGGCTCCCCCTGCTGCTCGGTCCCCTGGGTACCGGCTGCATCATCTACGAGGATCGGTACCACTCGCCGAACCCGTGCGAGGGCTGCGGCGTCCCGACCCCGACGGACACCGACACCGACACCGAGCCCACCCTGACCGACGCGGTCGCGCTCACGGTCGACGAGGGCCACCCGGGCGAGTCGTTCCTGTCCACGTTGGTGCCGGTGACGGCCGAGCTCGACCTCACGATGGTCGACTCGGTCACGTTCGAGCGCGACGTCGCCGTGCTCGACATGGTCCAGAGCGCCGACCAGATCGTGCTGCTGCTCGAGGTGGCCGCCGACGCGGCACCGGGCGATGTGTTCGTGCAGGTCAGCGCGAACGGCAATCCGTGGCGGCTCGCCGAGCCGTTCCACGTCCTCCCCGCCGCCGACACCGCGGCCGACACCGGCTCCGCCGTAGACTCCGGCGCGACCGACACAGGTTCGTCCGACACCGGCGACACCGGGAGCTCGCGTTGATCCCGCGGCTCGCCACCGTCGTCGACCTCGGGCTGCTGGCTGCCGACGCCCCGGCGGCGGATTACTCCCCGCCGCGAGGTCGCGCACACCCGATGGCGTCCGCGCTGAACATCGAAGAGTTGTACCGCCGCTACGGCGACATGGTGTACGGCCGCTGTCGCAGCCTGCTCCACAACGACGCCGACGCGCAGGAGGCGTGCCAGGAGGTGTTCCTCCGGGTGTGGCGGTACCGCGACGGGTTCCGCGGCGACGCGAGTCCGTCCACCTACCTGTTCAAGGTCACCACCACGACCTGCCTGAACCGGCTGCGGACCAAGCGGCGGCGGCCGGAGGAGCCGGTCGAGGACATCGCGGCGCTCGGGCCTCGCACCGTGGCCGGCGACACGATGCTGCACGCGGTCGAGCTCCGGAAGGTGCTCGAGGCCGTGCTGGGCGAAGAGGACGAACGAACCGTGCAGTGCGTGGTGTACCACTACGTCGACGGGCTGACCCACGACGAGGTGGGCCAGCTGCTCGGCGTGACCGGCGCGGCCGTGCGCAAGCGGATCTCGACGTTCCGCGCCCGCGCCGCGCAGTCTTTCCCTGGACTCGTCGAGGAGGAGCCATGACCGCCCACCTCTCCACCCTCTCGCTGCACCGCCTCCGGTACGGCGAGCTCGACCTGGCCGCGTCGACCGCCGCGCGGGCGCACCTCGCGTCGTGCCCGATGTGCGCGGGCCGCCTCGCGGTGCAGGAGCGGGAGCGCGCCGCGTTCGTGGCCCGCCCGGTGCCGGACACGATCCGCCAGCTCGGGGTGGAAGAAGCTCCGCGGCGGGTCGGCTGGTGGCGTGAGCTGTACGGGCTCGGGCTGGCGCTCTGCGCGGCTGCGGCGCTGTTCGTGGTGGTGCCGTCGCTGCGCTCCGATCCGGCCGAAGCCGACGCGATCCGCTTCCGGGGGCAGCTGCCCGCGATCGAGGCGTGGGTCGACCAGGGCGATGGGCCGCGCCTGCTGCGCGAAGGGGACCGCCTGTCGGCCGGCCACCGGGTGCAGCTGAGCTACGATCCGCGCGGCGCCTCGGCGGTCGCGATCGCTGGCCGCGACAGCACCGGCGCGGTCGAGGTGTACACCACCAACGCGCCCACCGGGATCGGCCTGGTGCAGATGCCGTTCGCGCTGACGCTCGACGACGCCCCCGGCGAGCAGGAGCTGTTCGTCGTCACCTCGGACCGCCCCCTCGACGAGGCCGCGGTGAAGGCCGCCCTCACCGCCGGCGTCCCAGGGGCCCGGGTCGCGCGGATCGCGATCCCGAAGGCGGAGCGGAAGTGGTGACCGGACTCGCCCTGCTGACCGTCGAAGCGCTCGCCACCGTCCGCCACGCGGTGGTGGTCGGCGCGAACGACGGCGGCGGCGTGCTCGAGCCGCTGCGGTACGCCGAGACCGACGCCGAGCGGGTCGGCTCGCTGCTGGTCGAGCTCGGGGACTTCGACGACTCGATGGTCACCGTGCTGTTCCGCCCGAGCGCCGACGAGCTGCGCGCGGCGCTCGCCGACCACGCCGCGATCGCCGAGCGGTACGACGACGACCTGTTCCTGTTCTACTACTCGGGCCACGCGGACGCGTCCGGGCTGCGGATGGGGGACGAGCGGTTCTACTTCGAGGCGCTCAAGCACGACCTCGGGGCGGTGAAGTCGGACGTCCGCCTCGGGATCCTCGACGCGTGCCGCTCGGGCACCATCACCCGGCTGAAGGGCGCCGCCGTCGCAGACTCGATCTTCGGGGTCGAGGGCACGGTGGCCGAGGGGGAGGCCTGGCTCACCGCCTCGGCCGCCGACGAGCTCGCGCAAGAGTCCGAGTCCCTCCGGGGTGGGTTCTTCACCCACTACCTGCTGTCGGGCATGCGGGGCGCCGCCGACACGGACGACGGCGTGGTCGACCTACACGAGCTGTACCGGTACACGTTCGATCGGGTGGTGGACGTGACCGGCCGCACCGGCGCCGGCGCCCAGCACCCCCACCTCGACTCGCAGCTGGTCGAGCGCGGCACCCTCGGGATCACCGACGTGCGCAACGCGGGCGCCACGCTGGTGCTCGCCGAACACGACCCCGGCCAGGTCGCGATCTTCCGCCTGCCGGACAAGACCCAGCTCGCCGAGTTCGACAAGTCGCCCACCCGCGAGATGGCGATCGCCGTCCCCCCGGGCAAGTACCTGGTTCGCCGCCGGTACGACGACGCGACGTACGAGGCGAGCTTCGGGATCACCACCGGGCAGCGGTTCCGGGTCGAGGACTGGGGCCAGCCGGTGATGGAGCTCGGCGTGGCGCGCGGCGGCGACGAGGCGCGGGTGGCGGAGCTGATCGCGCAGAGCGAGGACTACCAGCGCAAGCTGAAGCTCGGCTCGTCGCCGGCGGTCGCGGCGAGCTCGTCGCTGGCGATCCCGGGTGCGGGCCAGCTGTACAACGGACAGGTGTGGAAGGGGGTCGGGTACTTCGCCGCGACCAGCTCGGTGTTCGCGGGACAGGTGTTCGACCCCGCCGCGGCGGACCTCGGCAACGGGTTCTGGCCGATGGTCGGGCTCGGCGTGTGGGGGGCGTCGGTCGCCGACGCCGCGTACAACGTCCATCGCCGAGAGGATCACCGGCCGATGCTGGGCGGCACGGTGTCGACCGGCGGGATGTGGGGCGGCGGAAGCTGGCCGAACCACTTCGGCTTGTCGGCGGACCTGATGCTGCGGCGCGGCGTGTCGATCGGCCTCGATCACGTCGGCTACACGCCGTACACCGACGGGTGGGACGCCCAGATCGGGTCCCGCCTGATGTTGGCCGCCGAAGGGGATCGCTGGCGCCCCCACGCGCTGGTCGCGTTCGGGGTGCGGTACGGCAAGGTGCCGGTCGAGCAGGCGTTCGTCACCCGGATCGTGGCGTCGGGCGGCGTGGGCATGCGGTACTACCCGGTGCCGCGGTACTTCGTCGAAGGGGAGACGCGGTTCGAGAACGCCGGCGACTGGGGCGGGATCACCGGTGGCTTCGCGATGGGCGTGCACCTCGGGCGTTAGGGTTCGGGCTCCGGTAGCTGCAACCCGAGCTGCTCGGCCACCCACCCGAAGTCGGCCGGCGGCGGAGCCACGAACCGGCGCCGCTCACCGGTGGTCGGGTGGTCGAACCCGAGCTGCCACGCGTGCAGCAGGGGGCGATCGCCGCTCGGGTCGACCCCGCTCCGCAGCGAGGCCGGCACCGCGGAGGCGCCCCCACGCCCATACGTCGGATCTCCGAGCAGCGGCGAGCCGAGCGCCGACAGGTGCACCCGCACCTGGTGGGTCCGGCCGGTCTCGAGCGTGACCCGGAGCAGGCCGACCGTCCCGCGGCGCGCCACCACCCGCCAGTGGGTGACGGCGACCCTCCCCTCGCCCTCCGGCACCACCGCGAACCGCACGCGGTCGCGCGGGTGGCGCCCGAGCTCGCTCCGCTCGGTGCCGGCGTCCGGCGCGGGGGGGTCGTGCACCCACGCGAGGTACACGCGCCCGGCGGTGTGCGCGGCGAACTGACCCGCGAGCGACCGGTGGCTGCGGTCGTTCTTCGCCACCACCAGCAGCCCGCTCGTCCCCCGGTCGAGCCGGTGCACCAGCCCGGGGCGCTCCTGGCCACCGATCGACGACAGCCCCTCGAGGTGGTGCAGCAGCGCGTTGACCAGCGTGCCGTCCGCGTGGCCCGGCGCGGGGTGCACCACCATCCCCGCCGCCTTGTCGATCACCGCGACGTCTTCGTCCTCGTACACCACGACCAGCGGCAGGTCCTGGGCGACCGCGGTCGCGGGCGCGGTCGCAGGCACCTCGATCGACACCCGGGCGCCCGCCCCGACCTTCGTCCCGGGGCGG
>JBEBJC010001524.1:0-1513 GCA_040080105.1 Myxococcota bacterium | reverse complement strand
GGCGTGGAGGTTGAAGAACCCGGCGGCCGCGCAGCGGTCCGGAAGCCGGCGGACCTGCTTCTGCCGCATCCACCGAGGTTTGGCGCCGGCCCGCAGCCCGAGCGCCTCCCGCCCCGCGACCGAGGCTGCGAGGAGCAGGCGCTGGGCGTCGTCGTCACCGTCGGCGTGCTCTCCGGCGAGCTCGCCCTCGTCGTCCAACAACCCCCGCCGTCGCAGGAGCGCCTCGACCCGAGACCGGACCCGGTCCACGACCGCCTGCACCTCGGCGGTGGTCGGCGCGGGAACGTCTGCAGGTGCTGGTCCAGCACCTGGTACAGGACGTCCTCTCCTCGAACGGCGGGCTGGTACGCGGGCACCTGCTTCGCCTACTGCCCCAGACCTCGCCCCGGACGTCTACCAGCCTCAAACTTCCGCTTCTGCGCGAAGCGCCCTGGCGAGAGTCAGCCCGTCCGCGAGCACGCCAGCGCCGAGAGCGTGAGCGACACCAGGGACCCGCGGTGGATCTCGGGGACCGTCACGTCGGCGAGGGTGCAGGACGGGCTCCAGAGGCGGATACACACCCCGGGTCCCAGGCGCCCGGCGCGGCCCGCGCGCTGCTCGGCCGAGTCGCGCGCGATGGGCAGGAGGCTCAAGTAGCCGCGGCCCGCGCGGTACACCATTCCGCGGACGAGCCCGCTGTCGATCACGACCCCGATGCCCGGGATGGTCAGGCTCGTCTCCGCGACGTTGGTCGTCAGCACGACGCGTCGACGGCCGCTGGAACGCCCGCGAAGCACGTCGCCCTGGTCGCGCAGGGTCATCCCGCCGTGCAGGGTCGCGATCTCGTACCGGCCCAGGCCCTCGAGGGCAGCCGCCGCACGCGCGATCTCCACCTTTCCGGGCAGGAACACGAGGACGTCCCCGGGGTCGTCCGCGCAGGACGCGAGCGCGCTCACCAGCCGATCCTCGAGCCCACGCCTGGTCGGGTGGACGGCGTCGCCGGGCACCCAGCGCACCTCGATCGGGTGGGTCCGGCCCTCCCCGCCGAGGTGGACGCCACCGAGGTGCGCGGCGAGGCGCTCCGCCTGGATGGTTGCCGACATCACCACGAGCGCGGAGGCTCGGGCATCGGGCCGCTTCCGACGCTCCTGCAACAGACAGAGGAGAAGGTCGGTGTCGAAGGCCCGCTCGTGGAACTCGTCCAGGACGACAGCGCCGTAGGCGTCGATGTCCCCGGACTGCACGATGCGGAGCGCGACGCCAGGGGTCACGAAGGTGATGCAGGCGTCGTCCGCGACGCGCCGCTCGTCGCGCACGATCCAGCCGACGTCGGTGCCAGGCGCGCACCCCCGAAGCTCGGCCACCCGCACGGCGAGCGCCCGGCAGGCCACCCGTCGGGGCTCGATCACCAGCACCCGCCCGAGCGCGGTCAAGGTGGGCGGGACACAGGTGGACTTGCCTGAACCCGTGGGCGCCGAGACCACGACCGGACCCAGGCGCGCCGCCGACAGGACACGCGGCAGCAGCGGGGTGA
>JBEBJC010000378.1:0-7462 GCA_040080105.1 Myxococcota bacterium | reverse complement strand
CCGCCCGCCGGGCCTCGCCCCGCTCGCGATCCCCGTGCAGATCACGCGGGTGTCTCGGGGGCCCGTTCTGAGCCGAGCCCACGCCCACTCCGCGAGGGAGGGGTCGTACGCCGGCGAGTCGGGCGTGCACCACCCGCTGTCCGCTGGGTAGATCTCGACCTCCGCCCGCCGCCCCGCTCGTTCCGCCGTCCGAAGCACCACCCACGCCGACCCGGCCTGGAAGTGCTCGGCGTAGCAGACCGGCAACGCCGCCGTCATCGTCGAGAGCAGCAGGTGCGGGCTGTCCTCGGCGCTCGCGTGCCTCGCCGGCGGCGTGAACGACATCCAGAGCTTCCCGACGACCCGGGAGTGCTGGCACGACACGCTGTACGGGGCGCCGAAGGACCCGTGATCCGCTGGCAAGACGACTGGCTCGGGCCGGTGTGACCACCCTCGGCAGGTCGGAGCCCCGAATCTGCGACACTCCGGCGCGGAGGGTTCATGACCTGCCCGAGGTGTCGCTCCGAGCTCACCCTGAACACGCTGTTCGATCCGTCCGAGGGCCACTCGAGGATCCACCTGCGGATCAAGGGCGTCTCCCCAGGCTTCTTCACCGCAGATCTCGCTTCGTTCGTGGTGGGTCGCGCTCAGGTGTGCCTGGACTGCGGGCATGTGGCCCTGTCGCTGTCCCCCGAGGTCCTGGCGCAGCTGCGGGAGCGGCTCCCGACGCTCGAGCCGCTGTGACTCCGGCGAGGCATCCCAGCCGTTCACCAGGGTCGGCGGACGCAACGTTCCGGGGCGGGGTGTTCCTGGGAGGGACCCGTCGCCTTGGCCACCCGCTCGAAGGTCGTCGAACAGCATCCAGGCCCTCGCGGCCCGATCGCGGGCAACCGATCGGCGCTGCCGTCCTCAGCGCGGCACGAGCTGGGGAGACCCTGCAGCGTTACCGTACGACCGGCGCTGGTTCACCCGGGAGCTGTCGTGGCCGTACCTGTGGATCAGGCATCCGAGGCGCGCGTGCGCGACACGTTCGACGAGCTGGGCCCCGTCGCCTGCGAGGGCCGGTGGTGCACGGTCGTCGAGGAGCAGTGCTGCCTGTCGGGTGTGCCGCTGTACACGGTCCACCTGCGCGCGCCGGACGGCTCGGTGTCGGTCGACGTCGCCCACGCCGTCGGCGAGCCGCCCGCGTTCCTCCTCGACCGCTCCGGCCGGTTCGCGTGGGACCACTGGGGCCTCCCGCGCTGGTCGGCGGACGTGGAGCCCGGCCCGTCGCCGCTGCAGGAGGCCACCGACGCCCACCGCGAGGCGGCGGCGGACGCGGCCCGGTGCGACGGGGTCGAGCGGTGGTCCGTGTCGGACATTGCGTGCGCCGAACTCGGCTGCGTCGCCGTCGTCGCGGCGGCGGCGGACGCGCCGGTGCCGTTCCGGGTGACCTGGCAGCCCGCGGGCCAGCCGGGCGCCACCGCGCTGTGGGCGATTCGCCAGCATCCCGGGTACGGCGGTCCGGGGGTCGATCTGACCGCGGACACGGTCGGGTGGAGCGCGTCCGACTGCAAGCCCGGCTGCCCGCTCGGCGACTTCGCCCGGGTCTCGGCGGGGACGTTGGTCCGACCGCCCGAGCCCGGAGACGTCCCGCGGGTGGCCGATCCGGCCGGGCTGCCACGTGACGTCCCGATCCCGGCGCTGCGGGCCGAGCGCCTCGCGGACGTGGTGTTCGGACCGTTCGACTGGGCAGGACCGTCCGACGCAGCGCTGCGGGTCACCCTGGCGCTGGCCGACCAGGTGGTCGTGGTGGACGCCGTCGTGATCGACGACACGTTCGACGTCGGCGCCGACCGCGGCGTCGATCGGGACCACCTCGAGATCGTGCGGGAGGACGGGCCGCTCGCCGGCGCGATGATCGCCGCGATCCCCGCGCCGGACGGGACGGTCGCGCTGATGCCGTGGCGCGGGCCCGGCGGGACGGAGGTTCGGTCGCCGGTGCCGTTCGGGCGCTGCGCGTCGTCGGTGTCGGGACCGGAGCGGACCTTCCACTGCGAGATCGATCGCACGCGGCTGTGGCCGTCGGAGGGACCGGCGACGGTGGCGATCCGGTACTCCGATGCGGACCACCAGCGCCAAGAGGCGATCATCGAGGCCCGTGGCACCCTCACGCCCCGCGCGCCGTTCGTCCGGCCGCTCGAGCCCACCGGCTGCCGATGACGCGGCCAGCCGCGAGGCGACGAGGGGCGCGCGCGCAGCCGGTCGAGACCGACCTCCGGACCTCGACGCCGAGGGTCGAGCCCACCTCGACCGACACGTCGCCCGCGCCCGTCACCAGCGCCTCGTGCACCCCGCCGCGCGACCCGGACCCAGTACTGCACGCCATCGCCCACGCGCTCGGCCCGGACCGACACGAAGAACGAGTCGAACAGCCCGTCGTGCGCGTACACCCGCAGGTGCGCGATGGCTTGCCCCGCGACGAGGTCATCCACCAGCGCACGGACGCTCATCCCATCGAATTGGGACTGTAGGCCGGTCGCCACACCACCCGACACGGCCTCGAGCCACGCATCCGCCCGGTCGAGGGTGAGGGGCGCCTGGGCCACGAACGCGGCGACTTCCGGTGTCGGGCTCAGCTGCTTCGCGTCCGGGAGGTTGGCGTGATCATCCACGTCGAACACGCACCACACCTCATCATGCGCTGCGAACAGATTCGTCGCTGCGCTTGGCGTCGGCCTCGGCCTCCTCCTTCAGCCGAACTGCGGTTCGGACGAGGGTGAGCGGAACCCCGCCGGCCCCCTCCACCTTGATCTGCACCGACGCGTTGTGCACCAGCTTCTCGTACCCGCGGATGTACGTCGGCTCGGTCACTTCACCTTCGCACACGACCAGCAGGCGCCGGCGTGGATCCCCGCCGTGCGGATCGGGTTCTGGGGGGTCGTCCTCGCGTCGCCCTCCTCCCTGGACCACGGGCGATCTCGGGACGTCGTGCTACGGGCAACCATGGGGTGCCGGTGATCACCCGGATCGCGCCACCGGAGTACGGGTTCTACTCGAAGACGGCGTTCGCTCGCGGGGTGGTGATCAAGGCGCACGCGTCGGTGCCGGATGCCGCGCTGCTCGAGGCTGCCCGGCGGGTCGATCGGCTGCTCGCCGGCTGCCCGACCGTGGTCTCGAATCTCGAGCGGGCCGGGGCCGAGCTGCACCTGATCGGGCGCGACCAGGCGCCGTCCGACCTCCCGATGTACCGCCACCTCGCTGGCGTCGTGGGCCGAGGTGGGCTCACCATCGACCAGCGCGCGCGGGGCTACGGTGGCCTGCACGCGTGTTGCGACGAGGACCACCTGCTCGGGTTGCCGTCGGCCCGGCACCGCGACGGGCGGGACACCTGCACCCACGAGCTCGCGCACACGGTGCTCCGGTTCGGGCTGGACGCGCCGACCCGCGAACGAGTGGGGGACCGGTTCGCGCAGGCGTCAGGGCGGTGGGCTGGGGCGTACGCCGCCACCAACGTGGACGAGTTCTTCGCCGAGCTCTCGAGGTGGTGGGTCGGACCCGACCACCGCCCGAACCACGCCTCGCCGCGACCCCCGGGGCTCCACGCGCTCGACCCCGAGTCGTTCCGACTGTTGGACGGGATCTACCGTGGGGAGCTGCCGCAGCGGCCGGTGGAGTGGGTCGAGCTACCCCGGTCGGTGGCGACCCGGTCGCGCTACCGGGAGACGAAGACCGACGTGGTGTTCCACAACACGACGCCGAACCCGATCCGGCTCACGTTGCTCGATGACCGCGGGGCGCCGGTCGACCGCGGCGAGTTGCCCCCGTTCGGGGTGCGGGCCCAGGTCACGTGGGTCACCCACCTGTGGGTCACCTCGGACGAGCGGGGGGAGCGTGGGCGGTACGCCGCGCAGAGCCGGCCCGGCCGGGTGACCGTTCGCTGAAACCCGCGCTGCCCGTCCAGCGGCACGATCGGGTCGGCAGGGTGCGGGTGAACGCGCGCTGGAGGGCTGCTGTCCTCGATCCGCCTACCCGACGGGTGCCGTGCCGTCGAACCACGAGAACTTCCCGTTCAGCCCCTCACACGCCCGGCGGAGCGCGCGGAACCGGTCGAGGTCGATCCACCCGTCGGGCTGCGCGCCCCCGGTCGCCTCCGCCACCTCGCGCAGGTACGCGAGATCGTCCGGCTCGAGCGCTACCGTCCGCAGCTCGTCGTCGTCGACCACCGTGGCGCCGTCGTCCGACCACCGGAGCAGCAGCTGGTGCGCGGTCGCGCCGGCGATCGCGAACTTCCAGGTGTGTTGTTCGGTCTGCGGGCCGTCGCTCGCGCCGAGCAGGCAGTCGTACAGCACCTCCGACACCATCGCGAACCCCTTGCAGTCGATGATGCCTCGCCCGTCCGGCAGCAGGTCACACGCCGGAGGGTCGCGGAAGAACGCGCCGACCGGATCGGCCTTCACCGACGGCGCGTACCGCAGGCCGGTCTGGCGGGCTCCGTTCACGTAGAACGCCGTGAGGTAGTCGTCGACGAACGGGTCGACCTCGCCCGGGTCGAGCAGGTGCCGCTGCGCCCGGATCGGGCCGAGCGTTCGGTCGTCCACGTCGAACGCGTGTCGGTAGATCAGGCGGTCGCGCGCCTCGAGCGCCGCAGGGAGCGTGTCCTCGAACGAGCGTGCGCCCTGGCTCGGGTCGGCCGGACCGATCGCGTCGCCCGAGTCGATCCACCGGTCGCGGTGGGTGAGCTGGCTGCCGAGGGCGAAGCACCCGCTGGCGGCGTCGCCGTGCCCTTCGGCGGGCTCGTACGCCACCACGTACAGCGCGCCGGTCTGCAGATCGCACACGCGCTGCCGCCCGGGGTCGGCGACGGGGTTCGCGAGCTCGTACAGGAACCACACGAGCTCCCGCGCCTCGTCGGGGCTGTCCCGCAGCGCGCCCACCTGCTCGGCCAACGCCCCGGCGCACACGTTGAGGTCCACCTGCGACAGGTCGCCGGGCTGCCCGTCCCAGCCCTTGAACTCGCCGACCGCCGGGTTGGATCGGAGCAGCCGCAGCGCGGTCTCCGGCGCCTGCCCGTCGAGCTGCCGCGACCGGAGCTGCTCGTTCGTCTCGGCGTTCGACGGGGCCCCGGCAGGCGCGCCGGGCTTGCCTGCCGCCGCTGCCGCGGTGCGGGCGAGCTCCTCACCGAGCGCGCCGCCCCCGCCCTGGAGCGCCTCGAGCAGCTCGGTGTTGCCGAACTGCCGGTGCATCCGCTCGAACACGGTGTCCGACGCGAGCAGCCCCTCCTGTGTGCTCTCTTCCGCCTCCACCCGCCGCACCGCCTGGGACCGTCCGAGCACCGCGCCTCCTGCGCGGGCCGTTGCAATCGGCGCACCGCGGAACAACGCAGGTCGGACCGTGTCGGGGGTGACGGACGTCCGTCACCGGGTGCCCGTGTCCCAACGCCATGGCCCGCGGGATGTGGACCGGGATAAGCGCCATTCGTGGCCTTCCGAACCATCGAGGACGTCCTCCGTTGGGTGGAGCTCGTCGCTGATCCGGGGTCCCCGCTCGGCCGCGGTGACCTGGATTCTCTGGCGGTGGAGCTTCCCCACCTCCGCCGGCCGCGCGGCGAGGACGGCGCGTGGGACGTCGCGCGGTTCCGCGCCCTACCGCCGGCACTTCGCTCGGCGTCGTGCTGGTTCGTCGTTCGCGCCGAAGTGTACAACGGCGGCGTCGAGCAGCTGGTCTGGAATCAGTTCTCGATCCTGCCGGAGATGATCGAGGCGTTCGCACACATCGGGGCGGATTCGGCGGCCGCACTGCTGTACGAGCTCGGCACGGAGCTGGTGGAGAGCGCCCCCGACCAGGAGGCGAACGCCGTACAGGCGTTTCTGGACTTTCGACGCCGCCTGGGAGACCACGGCTGGCGCGGTGACGTCGACCTCGTCGACGATATCGGGGACTCGCTCGTTCGGTACGCGACGAGACACCCGGCCGAGTTCGTCGTCGCGTCGGTGGAGGAACAGGAGTGGTCCGATGGGCGGGACCGGTTTCGAGCGGTCGTCCTGCGTCGCCCCGACGATCGGTACGAGGTCCAGATCGACAAGTGGTTCGTGACGGCGGACGGCGATCGGCGCTGGGCCGAGCTTCCACGCGACGCAGAGACGGCTCCGACGGTCGAGGCCGCTCGGCTCGTCGTGCAGAGGGAGCAGGGCAGACACAGGGTCTCGCCGACCCGGCTGTGGTTCATCGTGGAGTCCTGCTCGCGCACCGCCGACGGACACTACGAGCTGTATCCGAGCTTCCCCATCGACCGCTTCCCCCAGGAGGCGCGGCTTTCGGTGCGCCTCGGCTTCCCGAACGCGGACACGACCGACGGCGCCGGAACGCAGACGGTGGCCAACGGGACCTTCCGAACCGACATCGGTCGCCGTGCCGAGGGCATCGTCACCCTCGACCCGGACGCCGTCGTCCCCGCACCGCGCGGCAACCCCCATCTGCCGCCGTGGTGGGGCAACGGGTGGGAGGCCGAGTGCACGTCGATCGAGGGTCCCTGACCCTCGCGGATCCGGGGCGTTCCTACCCGAGGAGCGCTCGCACGGGTGGTGGTGGTTCCGGAGTGACCCTCGGGGCAATCGCGCCGACGGCGCCGGAGTCCGCGGTCTCCGCCGGTTCGATGAGCTGGACCCCGGCGTTCGGCGTGCTGCGTGGGGGGCGCTCCGGAGCGTGGTGATCACCGGGCTGCTGTTGCTGGTCGCCCGCGCAGCGCGGACGGGTGAAAAGGGCACGAGGAGGCTGGGATGTCGACAGGGGGTCGGTGGATGGGTGGGCTCGCCTGGCTCGCGTCGGTCGAGGCGTCGGGCGCAGAGCCTGCGGCGTCCTCGGACGCCGTCGTGCAGGAGTTCGCGGATCTCGGGCTGGCCGTCGCGGTGCCGGAAGGGTTCTCGGTCACGAGCGACGGGTACGACCTGATCGTCACGTTGTCCTCCGGCTACGGGTTCCGGGTCGTCAACGGGGACGCGGCCGGCCGGATCGCGGCCCGAAAGGCGTGGTTGACGGACTCCGACCGGACCGAGGTGGCCGTGCTCGTCGACGAGCCGCTGGTGTTCCTGTACTCGGCCCAGGAGGGCAGCCTGCCCGACGTGTCGTTCGTCGCTGGCGCCACGGTGGGCCGCAGAGCGTGGTACGCCGAGACCAACGGCGCGATCGTCGAGATCCGAACCCAGCTCGCGCCGACCGACCAGGCCGAGGTCGATCGGCTCCTGGCGGCAGCGGCGGCGGCGGGCTCACTGCACGGGCCGGAGGCGGACGCGCTCGTCGACCCGATCGTCGCGCTCCGGGCCGAGGCGCCCCAGGAGCGGGTGGTGACCTCGATGACGGTGGACGAGTGCCGCGCGGCGATCGCGCTGGTCACCTCGCTGCAACCTGCGGCGAGCCGCAGGCGCAGCCACCGCCGACGGTGATCGCTGCCGGTCCGGGTTACCTCGCCGGCCTCACCCGGTCAGCGCTTCCGGGGCGGCGGGGG
>JBEBJC010001523.1:0-1518 GCA_040080105.1 Myxococcota bacterium | reverse complement strand
GATCGGGGCCCACGCGTCGATCGGTCGCTCCACCGAGGGGTCGACGTCGTCCGCGAGGTCGGACGGGGCGAGGTCTTCGACGCCCGCGCCGAACTCGGGTCGCCAGGGGTCGAGGCGAAGGGCGTAGGCGCCGAACATGGGGCCTCCGATCCCCAGACGGACCGGGGGCGGAGATCGGACGTCCGATCGGCGGCGCTCGTCCGTCGGATCGGTAGGAGGTCGGGATGTCCGAGCTCATACCGGCGCGGATGGTGAACGAGGTCGTGTACTGCCCGCGGCTGTTCGCGCTCGAGCACCTGAACGGGGAGTGGGCCGACAGCGCCGACACCGTGCGCGGGCGGACCGTGCACCGGCGGGTCGACCAGCCGTCGGCCACCGCGTTGCCCGAGCCCGAGGACGGCGGGGAGGACGCGCCGGCGGTGCGGTCGGTGCACCTCGGGAGCGAGGCGCTCGGGGTGGTGGCGAAGATCGACCTGGTCGAGTCCGCCGACGGCGAGGTGGTGCCGGTCGACTACAAGCAGGGCTCGGTGCCCGACGTACCCGAGGGGGCGCACCTGCCCGAGCGGGTTCAGGTGTGCTTGCAGGGCCTGTTGCTGCGGTCCCACGGGTATCGGTGTGAGGGTGGGGTGTTGTACTTCGCCCGCAGCCGGCGCCGGGTCGCGGTGCCGTTCACCGAGGCGTTGGTGGCGGCCACGCTCGACGCGGTGGCGCACGCGCGGCGAATCCTCGACACCGGGGAGCTGCCGCCGCCGTTGGTGGACAGCCCGAAGTGCTGGGGGTGTTCGCTGGTCGGGTTGTGCCTGCCCGACGAGCAGAACGTGCTCGGGGGCGTGAGCCGGACCGCGCGCCCGCTCGCGCCGCCGCGGGAGGAGGGTCTGCCGCTGTACGTCGACGTGCGCGGGGGCAAGCTGTCGCTCGACGGCGGCGAGATCGTGGTGAAGGCCGAGGGCAAGGTGGTCGAGCGGGTGCGGATCTCGGACACGTCGCGGGTGGTGGTGACCGGTGCGGTGTCGGTGACGTCGCCGCTGCTGCAGGCGCTGGCCGACCGGGACGTGTCGCTCGCGGTGCACGGGTGGGGCGGCACGCTCGCCGGGACGTTCGTGCCGGCGTCGGGGCGGAACGTGCTCGGGCGGATCGCGCAGCACCGGGCGGTGTCGGACCCCGAGCGGCGGCTGGCGGTGGCGCGACGGATGGTGGTCGGCAAGATCGCGAACCAACGGGTGATGTTGCGGCGGAACGGGGAGGGCGTGCCGGACCGGGTGCTGGAGCTGCTGGACGGGTACGGCCGGGAGGCCGGACAGGTCGGCTCGATTTCGGCGTTGTACGGGATCGAGGGCACCGCGGCGCGGCTGTACTTCGAGCAGTTCGCGACGATGCTGCGGGCCGGCCCGTTGGCCGAGGGGTTCGACTTCGACGGGCGGAACCGGCGCCCGCCGAAGGACCCGGTGAACGCGCTGTTGTCGTTGGCGTACGCGTTCCTGACCCGCGAGGTGACGAACATCCTGGTGGGGGGGGGGC
>JBEBJC010000377.1:0-7468 GCA_040080105.1 Myxococcota bacterium | reverse complement strand
CTCGCGCGCCGGCTCGAGTGGGACCCGGTGGATCTCGACCAGGTGCTCGAGCGCTCGCACGGGGCGATCCCGGACCAGGTGACCCGCGACGGGTGGGCGGTGTTCCGGTCGCGCGAGCGAGCCGCGGCGTTGGCCCTGTGTGACGGACGGCCGCGCGTGTTGGCCACCGGCGGCGGGACCACGATGGATCCCGAGGTCCGGGCGGCGATCGGCGCCGCGTACCGCACCGTGTGGCTGCGGGCGCCGCTCGAGGTCCTGCGCGCGCGGGTCGGCGAGGGGACGGGCCGGCCGGCGTGGGACGCCGCGGTCGAGCGGCGGTACGACGAGCGGGCGGCCGCGTACGCGGCGTGTGAGCACCAGGTCGACGCCGACCAACCGGTGGAGCGGATCGTGGACCAAATCGTGGGATGGCTCGGGATCGAGGTCCCGGTCGACAGCGAGGCGGGGCGGTACCCGGTGGTGATCGCGCCCTCGCTCGCCGGGCTGCGGGATCACCTGGACCGGCGGGTGATCGTGGTGACCGAGTCCACCGTGGGCCCGCTGTGGGCCGACGCGGTGCGGGCCGAGCTCGGCGACCGGGTCGTGGGGACCGTGGTGCTGCCGGCGGGGGAGGTGAACAAGACCGTGGCCACCTGGTCGAGCTGCGTCGACCAGCTGCTCGGGTGCGGGGTCGACCGGGACACGGTGGTGGTGGCGCTCGGGGGCGGTGTGTTGGGCGACGTGGCCGGGTTCGCCGCCTCGGCCGTGCTGCGGGGCGTGCCGGTGGCTCAGGTGCCCACCACCCTGCTCGCGATGGTCGACAGCTCGGTCGGCGGGAAGGTCGCGGTGAACCATCCGCGCGGGAAGAACCTGATCGGGGCGTTCCACCCGCCGCTGCTGGTGTGGGCCGCCACCGAGACCCTCGCCACCCTCCCGCCGCACGAGCTGCGGTCGGGGTGGGGTGAGGTGTTGAAGACGGCGCTGGTGGCCGACCCACAGCTCCTGGACGCGATCGGCGACGACCAGCTGCCGATCGCTCGGGTGATCGAGCGGTGTGTCCGGGCGAAGGCGGCGGTGGTCGGGGCAGACGAGCGGGAGCACGGCCTCCGGATGGTGCTCAACGCGGGCCACACCGTCGGGCACGCGCTCGAGACCGCACACGGGCACGGCGCGCTCGCCCACGGGGCGGCGGTCGCGATCGGGCTCGTGGCCGAGGCGCGGTTCGCCGTGGCGCGCGGGATCTGCGTGGACCGAGACCTCCCCGACCGCCTCGACGCGTGCCGCGCGCGCCTCGGGCTCCCGGACAACCCGCCCGGAGCGGAGCTCGATCGCCTGCTCGCGGCCATGGCATTGGACAAGAAGACGAGCGCGGATAAGATCCGGGTACCACTCCCGGTGCGCGCTGGTGAGATGTCGATCGTCGAGCTGTCGCGCGCCGACCTCGTCGAACTCGCCACTTCGGTGGTTTCCCCCCCAAATCGGTGAAGTCCATGAGCCGTTGGGCCGTCGCTGCGTCACTCCTGCTCGTCGCCTGCGGCGAAGGGGAGAGTGACGGCCTGCTCCTCCCCGAGGTGGTGGAGGTCGGGTGGGAGCCGGCGTACAACGGTCGATCCGACGCGCTGGGCGCGCTCGTGCCGGTCGACGTGATGGTGTACGACCCGACCACCGGCGAGCCCCGCGGCGCGGTCGAGGTGCACGTGTGGACCGACGACGACGCCGCCCGTCCGGTCGCGGTCGAGGCGGTCACCCGGGCGCAGTCCGAGGACCGCGACACCGAATCGACCGAGTTCGCGCCCCAGCTCGACGTGTGGGACGCCGAGCACGACGAGTTCGTGAGCCTGGTGCCGTCCGACGATCTGGTGTTGCTCACCGACGCCGACGGGGTGGCCCGGCTGTACGTGTTCGTAGACGCGTTCCCGCCTTCACCGGACCTCCCCGGGTCGTTCGACCCGATCCGGGTGATGGTGGGGGCCGACGAGACCGACGACCTGTTCTGGCTGATGCCCCGCTGACCTCGGACACCGCGTGTCGTTGACCGATCCCGAGCTCGACCTGCTGCTGGAGATGCTCGAAGAGGACCCGTCCGACGACGTGCTCCAGCAGGTCGGGACGGAGCTGATTCGGCGGGCCCGATGGCGGGACGCGGCGCGAGTGCTCGGTCGTGCCTCCGAGGCCGGGGTACTGGCGCCGCAGGTGGCGGTGCTGCTCGCTCGGGCGAACCTCGAACTCGGCTGCGACGCGGAGGTGCTGGTGGCGCTGCGCGGGTTGCCCCGCGATCCGGTCGGCCACCCCGAGCGCGCCCGGCTCGAGATCCTCGCGCTCGAGCGCACCGGCCGGGCGGAGGAGGCCCGGGTCGCGGGCCGGCGGTTCGTCGAGGTCGACCCCCACGACGTGGTGGTGAACGCGGTGCTCGATCGCCTGTCGGCGCCCCCGCCCGAGCCCCACGGGCGCGGCGCCGATCCGTTCTACACGGTCGAGCGGGCCGAACGGTACGTGGAGGTCGGTCGGTCCGACCGGGCGGTGCGGGTGTACCGCAGGATCTTGTTGGCGAACCCGGCCGACGCTTCGGTGCAGAACCGGATGCGCCAACTGATCGCGGCGCCGCCGGACATCGAGGACGACCTGTCGGCCGAGCTCACCGATCCGCGCCTGGTTCCGACCGACGCGGACACCGCCCCTGGGTTGGCCGAGCCGATCCACATGCCGCCGACCCAGCTCACCCCGCCCGGGGTGGACCGGGAGCTCGTCCCCACCGACCTCCCGGCGGCGCAGCGATCGTACCGGCCCGCGATGCCCCCGCCCTCGCCGCTCGGGGCGGCGCTCGGAGCTCTCCCCGACGAGGAGGGGCCGACGCAGCGGTTCGACGTGGAGGCCGTGCTGCGCGGGGTGGCTGCGGCCGGGCACTACGAAGAAGAAGACACCCAGGTCGACCTGACCGCGACCCCGGGCGACGACGGCCAAGGCCGATGACCGAGCGCGTGCTGGTCCTGAGCGGGCCGAACCTGAACCTGCTCGGGTCGCGCGAGCCCGAGGTGTACGGGCGCACCACCCTCGCGGAGATCGTCTCGGGGCTCGAGCGGCTCGGTGAAGAGCTCGGGGTCGAGGTCGGTCACTTCCAGTCGAACCACGAGGGCGCGCTGATCGACCGGGTCCACCAGGCCTCCCTCGACGGGGTGCGCGGGGCGATCGTGAACGCCGGCGGGTTCACCCACACCTCGGTCGCGCTGCGCGACGCGCTCGTGGGCACCGGGCTGCCGTTCGTCGAGGTCCACCTGTCGAACCTCGCGCGGCGGGAGTCGTTCCGGCAGGTCAGCCTGCTCGCCGACGTGGCGTGTGGGGTCGTGCAAGGGTTCGGGCCTGCGGGCTACGAGTTGGCGCTTCGCGGCCTCGTCCGCGCGATCCGGGCGGAGGGGTAGCTCGGGCGCGGCGTGCAGGGTATGTCGACGGCCCGATTCCCAGCCGCCCGAGCGGCGGGCAACCTACCGGAGCCGATCGATGGATCTCGAGCGGATCGAGTCCCTGCTGAAGCTGCTCGTCGCGAACGACGTGACCGAGTTCCACTACCGCGACGGCGACCACGCGTTGCGCCTGCGCCTGGGGCCGCCTCCGGTCCCGATGATGGCGGCGCAGCCCCAGATGGTGGCCGCCGCCCCTGCTGCGGCCCCCGCAGCGCCCGCGGCGGGCCGCGCGCCCGAAGCGAACGCCGACGCGGGCCTCACGATCGTGGCGTCGCCGATGGTGGGCACGTTCTACCGCTCCCCGTCGCCCGGCGCGCCGATGTTCGTGGAGGTCGGCCAAACGATCTCCAAGGGCAAGGTGGTGTGCATCGTCGAGGCGATGAAGCTGATGAACGAGATCGAGTCCGAAGTGGGCGGCACCGTGGTCGAGATCCTGGTGGAGAACGCGCAGCCGGTCCAGTTCGGCCAGCCGCTGCTGAAGATCCGTCCGAACTGACCGCGCCGCGTCCACCCCGTCCACAGGTCCGGAATGTCCGCCCCGTTCAAGAAGCTCCTGATCGCCAACCGCGGTGAGATCGCGCTGCGCGTGATCCGCGCGTGTAAAGAGCTCGGCATCCGCACGGTCGCCGTGTACAGCACCGCCGACAAGAACGCGCTGCACGTGAGGTTCGCCGACGAGTCGGTGTGCATCGGGCCGCCCCAGGCCACCCGCAGCTACTTGTTCCAGCCGGCCGTGTTGTCTGCGGTCGACATCACCGGCGCCGACGCGGTGCACCCAGGCTACGGGTTCCTCGCGGAGAACGCCTCGTTCGCGCAGGCCGTGCGGGCGATGGGCCGCACGTTCGTCGGGCCGTCGGTCGAGCACCTGCACCAATTCGGCGACAAGCTCGAGGCGAAGGCGGCGGCGCGCGCGGCCGGGTTGCCGCTGCTCACCGGCTCGACCGGCGCGGTCGACACGGTCGAGGGCGCGCTCGCGGTGGCCGACGAGACCGGGTACCCGGTGATCCTGAAGGCCGCGGGCGGCGGCGGCGGCAAGGGGATGCGGGTGGTGGAGGACCGCGCGCAGCTCGAGCGGGTGTTCGACGTGGCCCAGGCCGAGTCGGCCGCCGCGTTCGGCAGCCGCGACGTGTTCATCGAGCGGTTCCTGCGCACGCCGCGCCACGTCGAGGTCCAGGTCGCCGGAGACGGCCGCGGCGGTGGGATCCACCTCGGCACGCGCGACTGCTCGATGCAGCGGCGCCACCAGAAGATCATCGAGGAGGCCCCGGCGCCGAACCTCTCCGATCGGCTGCGGAACCGCATCCAGGACGCCGCCGCGACCTTGATCCGCTCGGTCGGGTACCAGACGGTCGCCACGGCCGAGTTCCTGGTCGACGGCGAGGACTTCTTCTTCCTCGAGGTCAATCCCCGGATCCAGGTGGAGCACCCGGTCACCGAGGAGATCACCGGGGTCGACCTGATCCAGCTGCAGATCCGGCTCGCCGCGGGCGAGGTGATGCCGTACAAGCAGGAAGACATCGTGCAGCAGGGCCACGCGATCGAGGTCCGGGTCAACGCGGAGGACCCGTACTCGTTCCTGCCGTCGCCGGGGCTGGTCACCGGGTACCACGAGCCCGGCGGGCCGGGCATCCGGGTCGACAGCGCGATCCACGAGCAGGCGATGGTGCAGCCGTACTACGACTCGCTCGCGGCCAAGCTGATCGCGAAGGGACGCGACCGGGAGCACGCCACCAAGCGGCTGCTGTGGGCGATCGACGAGTTCGTGGTCGAGGGGATCAAGACCACGCTGCCGCTGCAGAAGGCGCTGCTCGAGTCGCCCGAGTTCGCGCAGATGCGGTTCTACACGCGATTCGTCGACGAGTGGGTCGCCCGCAACCGGTGAGGCCGGGTCCCGGTGGTGACATCGTTTGACCGACCCACCTGAACCGAACGCGCGGTGTTCTGCGTTGTCCCAGGTGGAGGGCGCGGATGTTCGACCTGTTCCGGCGCGTGACCCGACCGGGGCCCGAGGGCCTGTTCGTCCGACACCACCCGAACGGCGCGGTCCTCGAGGAGGGCCGGTACGTCGACGGCAAGCGCCACGGGATCTGGACCCGGTGGTACGACAACGGGCACTTCGAGGAGGAGTGCACCTACGCCGCCGGACACCTGAACGGCCCGGTGACCCGGTACTACCCGACCGGAACCGTCCGCACCGAGTTCCAGCTGCTGTGGGGCGTGCTGCACGGCCCGTTCGCGCGGTTCCACCCGAACGGCCGGCTCGCGGAAGAGGGCGAGTGGATCGACGGGCGGCCACACCGGCCGTACTGCCGGTGGTGGCCCAACGGCCAGCGCAGGATCGAGGGGGCGTTCCACCATGGCCAGCCGGTGTGGCGGTGGCGCGCGTGGCACCCGGACGGGGCGCTGGCGTACGAGGGGCAGTGGATCCCCGACCTCGAGGCCTCGCTGCACAACGACCTGCAGGCGGCGCTCGAGCCGGTGGACCCCGACCTGGTCGTGAACACGCTCGACCGGCTCGGCTGGGAGGGCGAGTACCACAACGTGGCGTGAGATAGGAGGCCGCGCGGAGGGTCGATGCGGGTGATGGTGATCGGGAGCGGCGGTCGGGAACACGCGCTCGCCTGGCGGATCGCCCGCTCGCCGACCCTCTCCCGCCTGGTGGTGGTGGGGGCGAACCCCGGGTGGCCGGCCAGGGCGGTGGTCGAGCCCGCGCCGGCCGAGGTCGATGGGGTGGTCGCGCTCGCCCGGTCCCACGCGATCGACCTGGTGGTGGTCGGGCCCGAGACCTGGCTCGAGCGCGGCGTGGCCGACGCCGTGCGCGCCGCCGGGATCGCGTGCTTCGGCCCGGGGCGTGAGGCGGCGCGGATCGAGACCAGCAAGGCGTTCGCGAAGGAGGTGATGGCCGCCGCCGGCGTCCCCACCGCCGGGGCGTTGGTGGTGGACACCACCTCGCCGGCCGATCTCGCGCGCGCGGAGCGCCGGTGCGCCGAGGGGCGGGTGGTGCTGAAGGCCGACGGCCTCGCCGCGGGCAAAGGCGTGATCGTGTGCGAGACCGCCGCCGAGGCCGGCGCCGCCCTGCGGGAGATGGTGCGGTTCGGCGCGGCGGCCGAGGTGCTGGTGCTCGAGGACCTGCTGGTGGGCCCCGAGGTCAGCCTGTTCGCGCTGTCCGACGGGCAGCGGGTGGTCGCGCTGCCCACCGCGCAGGACCACAAGCAGTTGCTCGACGGCGGTCGCGGACCGAACACCGGCGGGATGGGAGCGTACGCCCCGTGTGGGCTGTTGCCGGCGGCCGACGCCGCGTCGTGGGTCGACCGGATCCACCGCCCGGTGGTGGCGGAGCTGGCGCGGCGCGGGATGCCGTTCCGGGGGGTGTTGTTCGCCGGGTTGATGCTCACCCCGGACGGCCCGCGCGTGCTCGAGTTCAACGCGCGGTTCGGCGACCCCGAGTGCCAGCCGCTGATGGTGTTGTGGGACGACGACCTCCTCACGTGGCTGCACGGCGCCGCGATCGGGGCGTTGCCGGCCGGCGCGCCGCGGTTCCTCCCCGGCGCCGCGTGTTGTGTGGTGCTGGCGGGCGGGGCGTACCCCGAGTCGCCGGACCGCGGCACGCCGATCCCCGAGCCGCCCGACCGCGACGGGGTGACGGTGTTCCACGCGGGCACCACCCGCGACCCGGACGGCGCGCTGCGGACCCACGGCGGGCGAGTGCTCGGGGTCACCGGCGTCGGCGCGACGCTCGCCCAGGCGCGCGAGGCCGCGTACGGCGCTGTCCCCGGATGGGCGTTCGCCGGGGCGCGGTGGCGCACCGACATCGGCGCGGCCGGGTGACGCTCGACCGGCCGGCGCCCGGCGTGGTGATCGCCCAGCCCGCGCGCGGGTTCCGCTACGGCAGCGACGCGATGTGGCTCGTGGGGTTCGCGCTGGCCACCGGGCCGCTGCCCGCCTCGGCGCTCGACCTCGGGACCGGCTCCGGGGTGATGGCGGCGCAGCTCGAACGCGGCGCGGGTCCTGTCTCTTATACACATCGACGC
>JBEBJC010000376.1:0-7472 GCA_040080105.1 Myxococcota bacterium | reverse complement strand
GGGGGCGCGCTGGTCGGGGCGCAGGTGTCACAGGTGCGGTTCGGCGGGTCGCTGGTGAGCCGCGGCGCCAGCTGGTTGGTCGGCGGGATGATCACCGGCGGGGCGGGGGTGCGCGCCCCGGGCGGAGAGCTGGTGTTCCAGCTGCAAGGGAGCTGGCTGCCTGCCCCTGGGGCCGACGTGGGCTACGCCGGCAACCTGGGCAGCCTGACCGGCGGTCTCGGGTATAGACTGGTGTACTGACCGTTCGGCGTTCGCCGAGGGAGAGGTCGTTGTTCCACTGGCTCGCGATCGGGTGGCTCGGATGCCGGGGGCCGGACCTACCGGCCCCGGTGGTCGACCGCGTGGATCCCGGGTTCGCGTACAACGGCGACGACGAGGTCGTGTCGATCGTGGGTCGCCAGTTCTACCCGCAGGTCGCGGTGGACGCGCGGCAGGGTGAGGCCGACGTCGACCCGGCGTTCCGCGCGTGGCTGCTCGGCCCGAAGGGAGGGATCGAGCTCGCCCGAGAGCTCGTCGGCGTCGGCATCGTCGACGACCAGCACCTCACCGCGACCGTCGAGGCCGGCCTGCCGGTCGGCACGTACGACCTCGAGGTCGAGGGTCCCACCGGTGGGCGGGGCCGCGCGGTCGACGTGTTCGCGGTCACCGACCAACAGGCCGTGCGGCTGCTGTTGGAGGCGGACCAGTTCGAGTACTCGGTCCCCGACCCAGCGGAGATCACGCTCAGCCTGGCCGATCGGGAGGAGGATCCGGTCTACGAGCGGTTCGAGGTCGAGATCACCGCCACCCGCCCCGACGGGGGGGCGCTGACGCTCCTCGCGGGCAGCCTGTCCGAGCCCCAGACCACCACCGACGGGCGCCTGCGCGGGTTCGTCGACGGGGTGGCCACGTTCGTGGTCGACACCACGGTCACGGGCGACGTGGACCTGCGGGTGGAGCCGCTCGATCCGTACGCCGACGTGCTCGGAGACTCACTCGAGCTGTCGTTCGTCCCCGGGCAGAACGTCCGGGTGGACATCCGGCTCGATCGGACCGAGGACCTGCCGAGCTACGCCGCAGGGGAGCTGATCACCGCGGTCGCCGAGCTGGTCGACCAGTTCGGCAACCCCGTGCCGGCGCCTGCCGCGCTGTTGCTGCAGACCGTGTGCTCCGGGGGTGCGTCCACCGTCGAGATCAACGGGCCCACCCCGCTCGAGATCGTTCCGCGGTTCGTGACCGACGCCTCGTGTCCGGAGGACCACATCGTCACCGCGAACGGGTGGCCGGGCGAGTCCGATCCGTTCGTGGTCGTCGCCGGCCCGCCACACCACTTCTACGTGATCGCGTCCCCGCAGGAGCTGCAGGCGGGCGACCTGCTCACCGCGCTGGTGGACCCGCGGGACCTGTACAACAACCACGCGGTGTGGGATGGCGAGGTCTCGGTCGTCGACTCGCTCGACGGCCTGCTGGAGCCCGACTGCGCGGGTTCCGGCGCGTTCTTGTGCTTGGCCCGGGTCAGCCGCGCCGGCACCGGGGTCACGCTCACCGTCACCGGCGACGACGGGCTCACCGGCGACTCGAACGGGTTCGACGTGGTCGCCGACGACGTCCCCGGCGGACTGGTCGCCACCACGTCCGGCCCGGCGGTGGCGGGGCAGGGGTTGCTGGTCGAGGCGTCGGTGGTCGACGGGTGGGGGAACCCGCTGCACGCGGCGCTGCTCGGGTTGTCCGCGTTCGCGATGACCGACGAGCTCGGGGAGGCGGACTGTGTCGGCACCGGGTTCACGCTGGGCGGAAAAGTTCAGTTCTCCTGCACGTTTTACACCGCCCGCCCGCTCGCGCTGGTGTTGGTCTCCCTGCCGAGCTTCGGCGTCGGCGCGGCCCCGGTGATGATCGAGGTGGTGAACGGCCCGCTCGGGGCGGTGTCGTTCTCCGGCGAGGGGCCGGTCACGGCCGGAGGGAACCTGTCGCTGCAGGTCGTCGGCACCGACCGGTGGGGGAACCCGTACCTGGTGCAGCCCGATCCGGTGGTCGAGCTGACCGAGGACTTCGGGACCCTCACCGGCGGCCCGGTGACGCTCGGGCCGACCGGGGTCGGGACCGTGTCGGTGTCGATGACCCGCGCCGGCCCGACCGTGGTGCGGGCGTGGCAGGCCGGGGTCGAGCTCGGCGCGAGTGACCCGATCACGGTCGCGGCGGCGGCGGCGACCGCGCTCAGGATCACCCCGTCGGAGCCGTGGGCGTTCGTCGGGCAGCCGCTCGACCTGTCGGTCGAGGCGGTCGACACCTACGGCAACCGGGCCGCGTACGACGGGTCCGCCGAGGTGTCGTCGCGCGAGACCGTCGCCCCGGACGTTGACCTGACGTTGCTCGACGGGGTGGGGGTCGCGCCGTTCGAGTGGAGCGTGCCGGCGTTCGTCGACACCCTCGACGCGACCAGCGGCGCGCTGTCCGGCTCGACCCCGGTGGCGGTGGTCGAGGGGTGCGGCGCAGCGGGCCCCGAGGTGGTGGCGACGTTCGGCGGGGCCGCGGTCGGGCTCGCGTGCGCCGACCCCGGCGGCGGCGCCACGTTCACCGCGGATCTGTCGGCGTCGTCGGGGGTCTCCCCCCTGGTCGGGTACGGACTCGCGGAGCTCGGGGGCGGCGTGGTCACCGACTCCTCTCCGGTGGTCGAGCTCCCGGTGGCCGGGTTCGGTCCCCACCCCCTGCGCGCGCTGGTGGTGGACGACGCCGGCTGCGGCGCCGAGCTCGACGCCAGCGGGTGGGTCGGCCCGGACGACGGCACGCCCACCGGGCCGTTCGCGCTGTCCGTCGACGACCCGACGCTCGACCTGTCCGATTCGACCACTGTTTCGCTCGACGGGGCCACCGACTGCTCGGGCGACCCGGCGGCGTTCGCCGAGGTGGAGGTCCGGGCCACGGGCGGCGCGCTCATCGGGCCGGTCGCGACCGGGTCGGGCCTGGTGATGACGCTGGACGGCAACGGCGACGGTGCGGCGACGTGGGTGACCGACGCCGCGTCGTCGGCCGCCACGCTCGAGGTGCATGCCACCGTCGGCGGCGGCTCGGCGAGCGGCCGGGTCACCGCGACCTTGAGCGGCGACGGGGTGCGCCCGACGGTGGTGGACCAGTCGCCGACCGGGTTCGAGGGTGGGATGGTGTCGACCGTGCACTTGACGTTGTCGGAGCCCCCGCTGGCGAGCTCGATCACGCCGGCGAACTTCTGGGTGGACGGGCCAGGGGTGGTCGCGGTGACCGGCGCCACCGCCGCCGGCGCCGAAGTGACGCTGACCCTGTCCCCCCCGGCGGACGGGGCGGCCGGTGTGTGGTCGGTGCACGCGTCGTCGTCGGTGCGCGACCTCGCGGGGAACAAGCTCGGAGGGGAGTGGACCGACCTCGCGGCGGACTACGTCGGGGCGTTCGGCGCGACCGGCGGTGCGCTCCCGACGTTGTCCTGCACGTCGTTCGAGCCGTCGTCGCTCGTGCTCCGGCCCGACGGCGACCCCGGCCCGGGCGACGAGTCCGACTTGCTGTCGATCGGGGTGTCGAGCGCGTCCGCTCCGGCGTGGTGGGTGCTCGAGGTGCGCGACGGAGCGGACACCCCGATCGTGCAGCGGCGGGTCGCGCCGACCGGGGCGTCCGACGCCGTGGTGTGGGACGCCCGCGACGCGCGCGGAGTGGTCGTGGCCAACGGGCCGTGGAAGGTGCGGGTGGCGCCCGACGACGGCCTCGGGACCCGCGGGGTCGGGTGCGAAGTCACGGTGACGGTGGACAACCCAGTCGGCACGGCCGTCGGAGACGCGCTGTGAAGCCCCCCGAACCGACCGAGCCGATGACCGAGCTCGAGCTGCTCCGCCTGGCCGAGCTGGCCGAGCTCGGGGTGATGACCGCGTCGCTGCTGCACGAGCTCCGGCAGCCGCTGTTCGCGGTCAAGGGGCGGCTGCAGCTGGCGCGCCACGCGCGGCGCCCGCTCGACCCGGACGAGGTCGAGGCGTTGTTGCAGAACGTCGACCACGTCGAGCAGCTGATCGAGCACTACGCCGGGCTGACCCGCCCGGAGGACACGTGGATCGAGGTCGACCTGCGCGACGAGGTGGCGCGCGCGATCGGAATGTTGGCGCACCGGGCGCGCCAGGGGCGGGTGGAGATCGCGTCGGATCTCGACGAGCAGGTGCTGTTGGTGCGCGGGCGACCGGTCGCGGTGCGCCAGGTGGTGCTGAACCTGGTGGGCAACGCGGTCGACGCGGTGTCCGGCCGCCCCGAGGCGAAGGTGGTGGTGCGGGCGCGGATCGCGGGGCGGGTGGTGCGGCTCGAGGTGCTCGACAACGGCCCGGGGATCGCGCCCGAGGTGGTCCACCGGCTGTTCCAGCCGTTCGTGACCACCAAGGGGCCGGGCCGTGGGACCGGGCTCGGGCTGTACATCGCGCGCCGGCTCGCCGAGGAGGTGGGCGGGACCGTGCATGCCGAGCCGGGCCCGTCCGGCGGCGCGCGCCTCACGGTGCACCTGCCGATCGTGTGACCCCGCGTTGGCGCGGACTCGGTCCCGTGGCATGATGGCGGGTGCCGTCGCCCGACGGCGCTGCCCTGTCCCACCCCACGTCCGCGCCCAGCGCGGCCCCACCGGAGCACCTCATGGGTCTGACCGCCGGCGGCCTGAACGGTCGCCGCTTCCGTATCGACACGCCCCTGCCCGACGGGTTCCGCGACCTGTTCCTCGAGGCCGTCCGCGGCAACGCGTTCGTCGACGACGACGACGCCTCCGACCCGGAGCCGCGCCTGGGGTGGGTCAACGTGTTCGACGCCGCGAGCAGCGAGTTCGAGCTCAACGACCTGCTCGTCGATCGGTACCTGTCGCTGTCGCTCCGGGCCGACACCAAGAAGATCCAGGCCGCGTACCTCAAGATCGCGCTCGACAAGCGGGTCGCCGCGGTGAAGGCGGAGCGGGGGATCGAGAAGCTCACCAAGGTCGAGCGGGAGCTGATCGAGGAGGCGTTCACCTCCGAGCTGCTGCGGCGGGCGCTGCCCACCGTCGCCACCACCGACGTGTGCTGGGACGTGCTGACCGGCCACGTCACCGTGTTCGCCACGTCCGAGGGCGCGCTCGAGCAGGTGCGGCAGCTGATGAAGGAGACGTTCACGGTCGCGATCCGGCCGGAGCGCACCATCGACTGGCTCCGCGACAAGTTGTCGCCCGAGGAGCTCACCGACCGGCTGCGCGCCCTGCCCGGTGGCCCGCGGTCGGGCGAGGACCCGCTCGAAGGGCACGAGCTCGCGCTCGGGTCGGACTTCCTGACCTGGCTGTGGCTGCAGAGCGAGAGCTCGGACGGGCTGTTCCGGGTGGTGGAGGCCGCGCCTGCGCCGCCCCCCGCTGCCGACGCAGAAGACGGCGAGGCTGGCTGGGACGACGTGACCGAGTCGCTGCGGAACGCCGACCTCACGTTGTGGATCGACTCGCGGCTGAAGTTGCGCGAGCTCCACGACGAAGACCCGTCGACCACGATCCTGCTCGGCGCGTCGCCGTCGACCACGCCGGAGGCGCGCCAGAACCTGCACGGGGGCAAGCGCCCGGTGGAGGCGTCGGTCGGGCTGAAGATCAACGACCTCGAGTGCTCGATGATCCTGATGACCACCCCGGAAGGAGTGCGGATCAGCGGCCTGAAGGCGAGCTTCGCGGTCAAGGACGGGCGCGACGAGAAGCTGCTCGAGCGGATGGTGGTGCTCGACCTGATCCAAACCACCCTGGTCCGGCTGTACCAGCAGTTCTTCCTCGCCCGCACGAGCCCGGCGTGGCAGGACCGGGTCGACCGGTGGATCGCGGAGGAGGAGGAGGGTTCGGAGGACGCCCCGATCGAGCCCGTGGCGCGGCCGGCCGAGCCGGACCTGTCGATCGCGTAGCTGGAGCCCGTGGCGCGGCCCGCGCTCCCTAGAACAGGCCGTGGGCGCGCAAGATCTCCGCGTTCCGCCACGTGAGCGTGGCGGCGACGTACGCCAGCAGGATCTGGCCGTTGGAGAACGCCCACGCGACCAGCAGCGCGCCGCCCACGAGCCCGATCCCCCCGACGATCTTCTCCGCCAGCGCGGGGGCGATCGCGAGCTTCAACGCTGACATCAGCGCCATCCCGCCGTCCATCGGGAAGATCGGCAGCAGGTTGAACACGCCGTACACGATCGGGATCCACAACATCGGCTCGATCAGCGCGTCGGCGACGACCCACGGCAAGGGCAACGCGGCGAGCCCGAGCGCCGGGATCACCGGCAGGAACCCGGCGCCTGGGCCCGCGAGGCTGATCGCGAGCTGCTTGCCCGGCGTGGTCCGGTCGTGGGAGACCTGCCCGCCCATCCCATGCAGCTGGATCACCCCGACCCGCAGGCCGAACTGGCGCGCGACCGCGGCGTGGCCGAGCTCGTGCACCATCACGCACACGAAGGTGGCGAGGGTCCACCCGAGCACCCGCGCGGGCCCGGCCTCGATGTTGAACGCGGCGAGCAGGCCGAGCAACACCAAGAACCACGGTGTGATCTCGACAGCGAACCCGAACAGGCGGAACCGGAGCGAAGACATGCCGGCCCGTATCATCGCCAGCCGACGCGGCTCAACACCGGGTGGCACGGGCCGAGCGCTCCGACCACCCATCGCTCGGCGTCGGGCGAGAGCAGGGGCGGATCGGGGTCGATCGTGCGGATCGCGAACCGGCCGAACGCGGCGGCCGGGCTCAGATCGAGCGCGTCGAGCGGGTGGGTCTCGCCGCACGCCGGGCACGCCACCGAGAACGGGCCGCCGGCGCGCCACCCGGTGAGAGCGGCCGAGAACGCGGGGACGATCGGCGCCCGATCGACGGGGCACGCCGGGCGGAACCCGCCCACGCCGTTGGCGTACAACACCACCGCGCCCGGATCGTCGACCCGGATCGCGTCGAATCGGTCCGCCCACTGCGCCCCGTGTGGCCCGGGTCGGTCGCCGTCGAGGATCCCCGCGGCGCGGAGCGACCGGATCAGCGCGTGACCCGCTTCGACCGCGAGGTCCCGGTCTGCCGGTACCCACAGGTGATCCATCCGACGAGACCCGCGCATCGTGCGACCGGGTAACCTGAGGACCGAGGTGTGCCTGCTCGGGGAGGGTCGGTTCGTGCGCGCGCGACGGTTGGCCCGGCGGATCGGTCGCCGGCTCCCCGTCGTCCGACCGTCCCTCGCGTGGGCCTCGATCGCGTCGGTGTGGGTCCACCTCGGGTGGGTGGTGCTGGCGCTGTCGTGGTTTCCGTCGTTCGGGGTCCGGCGGGCGATCCCTGGTCCGCCGGCCCCGTACGCGGTGGTGCGGCTGTCTCCGGTCCGCCCGGAGACGGTGAACCCGGGCCCCGGAGCGCGCCCACCCGACCCGGTCCGGGCGCTGCCGAACCCCTCGTCGCTCCGGTTCGCCCGCACCGACGAACGCGACGCGCTCGACGCGCCTCCCGAGCGACCCGAGGTGATCTCGGCCCACCACACCCGGGCCGAGT
>JBEBJC010000375.1:0-7483 GCA_040080105.1 Myxococcota bacterium | reverse complement strand
TATAAGAGACAGCGATCCGACTTCACCGCGGCGGTCGAGCGGTACGAGGCCGCGCGGGTCGCGTTCGACGCCGCGGGGGACCTGGCCCGCGGGCTCGAGGCGGCGCTGGGCGTGGCCGGGTGCAGGCTCGCCCTCGGGGAGTTCGACGCCGCCGACTGGCTGTACACCGAGATCGTGGACCAGGCGCGCCAGCGCGAGCTGCTCCGCCCCGAGGCGTACGCGATGGCCGGCCGGGCGCTCGCCGCCGAGCGAAAGCGCGCGTACGACGACGCGGAGGAGATCTGGGGGCGGGTGGTGGCCCGCTCGGCGCGCCTCGGCGACCTGCGGTTCGCCGGAGAGTCGTTGTTCGGGGAGGCCGAGGTGGCCCGCCGGACCGGCCACTTCGACGACGCGGAGGAGCTGTACCACGAGTCGATGACCGCGTACCGCGACGGGCTCGACCCGGTAGGCGAGATCCGGGCGCAGCTCGGGGCGCTCACCGCCGTGCGCCACCAGCGGCCGGACGCGGAGGTGGAGGGGCGGATCGTCGGGTTGCTCGACGCGCTGGACGCGTACGGCGCGAGCGGGCCGTGGACCCACACGTGGATCGCGCTCGGCGACCTCGCGCGCCACCGCGACGCGCTCGACCGCGCTCGCCTGCGGTACGACCTCGCGTCGGAGTGGACCGAGCGCGCCGGCTCGTTCGAGCTGGTGGTGCAGCTCGCGCTCGGGCGCGCCCAGCTGGCGCTCGCCCACGGCGACCTCGCCGGGGCGTACGAGCAGACGCGGCGGGCGGCGGCGGGGCTCGATCAGCGGCCCGGCCACCCGTTGTGGGGCCCGTACCGCCTGGTCGTGGCCACGCTGCTCGCCCACCGCCGCGACCACACCCAGACCTGGCAGTGGCTGTGGTCGGCGCAGGAGGTCGGGGTGGCCGACACGGTCGACCGCGACGCCGCGCTGTGCCTGACCCAGATCTGCGAGGTCGCGGCGGAGGCCGGGTGGGGCAACGTGCTCCGGCTCGCGGGCAAGCTCGGCGCGGAGCAGTGGGAGCGCCTGCAGGACGAGGCGCGCGCGACCCGGCTACAGCAGCGGGTGGCGAACGCGCTGCTGTGAGCGGCGGGCGCGCCACCCGAGCGCCAGCGCCGCCAGGGCGAGCCACCCCGCGCCGCCCGGCGCCTGGTCACACGCACACCCGCCGCCCGCGAGCAGCTCCTCGTCCTTGATCTCGTCGGCGGCGAGCCCGTCCACCCCGTCGCAGTTCGCGTCCAGGCCGTCGCCGGGCGTGTCGTCCACCCCGGGGTTCACCTGGCGGTCCGCGTCGTCGCAGTCGCCGTCGGCGGTGGCCGAGCCGTCGACCGGGTCACACGACACCACCCCGACGCCCGAGCCGTAGCCGTCGCCGTCGCCGTCGGCCCACCAGGTGGAGGCCACCCCGTCGTCGATCTCGCCGTCGCAGTCGTCGTCGATCGCGTTGCACACCTCGACCCCGGCCGGTGACACCACCGAGCTCGCGTCGTCGCAGTCGCCGCCTTCGGCCACGAACCCGTCGGGGGCCACACAGCCGGTCACCACCGACGAGTCCGAGCCGAACCCGTCCCCGTCGCCGTCCTCGTGGAACGTCACCGCGTCGAGCGGGTCGGCGTCGACCTGGCCGTCGCAGTCGTCGTCGACCCCGTTGCAGGTCTCGGGCGCGTCCGGGTTCACCCCCGCGTCTCCGTCGTCGCAGTCGGCCGCCCCGGTCCACCCGTCGGCGTCGGCGTCGACGAACTCGGACCAGTCGGCCTGCGGGCCGCCGTACACGCCGATGTCCGACCGGGTGCCGTCGGGGTCGGTGTACCCGGGGTCGCCCGCGTCGATCAGCGGCGAGCCGGCGCGCGGCCACACCTGGTCGTTGGTGCAGTCGCCGTCGGCGCTGTACGAGGCCAGCTGCGGGTCGTCGTCGAACAGGTTGCCGGTGCCGCCCACCAGCAGCGGCAGGTCGCCGTCGGCGTTGTCGTAGAACGCCGAGTAGTCCACCGACAGGTCGAAGTCGAGCAGGTCGTCGCCCACGCCGCCGCCGCCGTCGGTCCACGCGACCAGCGTGTTCGCCACCGACACGTCGGTGCCGGTGATCGACAGGCCGCCGCCGGCGATGAACGCCGCGTCGTTGCCGAGGAACGCGTCGTTGAGGATGTCGGTCGGCCCGGCCCCGTCGAGGCGCATCCCGCCGCCCGAGCCGCCCGCGCGGTTGTCGGAGAACAGGGTGTTCGTCCACTGGTGGCCGCTGAACCCGGCGTTGCTCACCCGCGCCCCGCCGCCGTCGTTGTCGGCCTCGTTCGCGCACAGCACCACGTGGGCCGCGTCGATCGTGTCGATGTTCGAGATCGACAGCGCCCCGCCGTTGTCCGCGGTGTTGTTCGAGAACCAGGTCGACTCGAGCACCAGCTCGCCGAGCAGGGCGCCGTTCTGGGTGGTGGCGGCGAGCGCGCCGCCGAAGCCCGTGGCGGTGTTCGCGGTGAACGTGGACGTGTCGATGGTGATCGCCGGTGCGCCGGTCGCGTACACCCTGAGGGCGCCGCCGTTGCCCGCGGTCGCGTGGTTGTCGTCGAAGGTCGAGCCGACGACGGTGAGGTCGGCGTCGCCGTCGATGTACAGCGCGCCGCCGTACGCGGCGGAGTTGCCGGTGAACACCGCCCCGACGAACACGCCGCCGGCGGAGTCCTCCGCGCTGAACCCGCCACCCTCCACGTCCGACCGGTTGCCGTCGAAGCTGCACCCTTCGACGCTGAAGGTGGTCGAGCCGCCGACCCACACGCCGCCGCCGGTGGCGTCGCCGAAGTCCGACGCGGCGAGGTTCCCGCTCCACACGGTGTCGAGCGCGGTCAGCACGCCGTCGGCGACGTACACCGCGCCGCCTTGCCCATCCGCCTGGTTCGACTCGAACGTCGCCCGCTCCAGCACGAGCTCGCCGCCCTCGACGTAGATCGCGCCGCCGTCGGGCGCTTCGCCCCCACGCAGCTCGGAGTCGCGCACGGTCAACGTGCCGCCGAACACCACCACGTGCCCGCCGAACGCCGAGCCGGTGTTCCCGTCGAGCACCGAGTCGACCAGCACGAGCGAGCCGTCCTGCACCAGCAGCGGGCTCTCGGACGCCCCGCTCACCACCCAGTCCTCCGCGGTGAGCGAGCCCTGGACCCACACCATCGAGCCGCCGTCGGACGGCACGGCGGTGAACCCGGTGATCGTGACGTCGGCGCCGGCGACGACCCTCGCCCCGAGCTCGCCCTTCGCGATCCACGTGGTGGTGGCCGAGCCGCCGGTGGCGACGATCTCGACATCCACGTCGATCTCGAGCAGCGGCTCCTCGTAGGTGTCGGGTTCGACCTCGATCCGGTCGCCGTCGGACGCCTCGGACAGGGCCTCACCGATCGAGGGGTAGGTCTGCCCCGGTCCGACGGCCAACGTGGCCGCGCCCGCGTCTCGCACGATCGCCATCCATCCGATGTTCACGCCCACCTCCGCCCGGTCGGCCACGATAGACCGGCGGCGCGCGTGTCACAACCGGTCTCGGCGGCGGGTCCCGGGCAACACCAGCTGGCGCACGAGTCCTCCGTGCGGCAGCCACGAGACGACCCGGGCGCCCAGATCCCACCACGCGATCGGCGCGGCCGGGACCGCCGCGAACGCGAGGGTCGACCAGGCGAACACCAGCGCCCGCGCGGCCCCGCTCGCCCCGAACGCGAGCGCGTGGTCGGGCGGGGCGCCGGCGATCGCGGTGCCGAGCGCGCCGCCGACCACCTGGGCCACCCCGTTCGCGGTGCTCTGCGCGACCAGCAGCACCGCCCGCCTCCGCGGACCCGACGCCGACAACGTGAGCGCGAGCAGCGCCACCTCGTTGCCCGCCCACGCGACGCCCGAGCACGCCTGCGCGACGAACACGATCGAGGCCCGGTCGGCGACCATCCACAACACCGGGATGCCCGCCACCAGCAGCGCGGTGAGCCGGTACACCGGCGCGGCCCCGACCCGGTCCACCAGCCGCCCCCACGCGCCGAGCGTGGCCACCTTGGTCGCCACCATCACCGCTTGCGCGCCGAGGTAGGTCAGGTAGTCGAACCGGAGCGTGTCGAGCATGTGGGACGCGAAGAACGGGGTGGACAGGCACACCGCGACCAACATCGCGGCGCCGGTCCCCACGACCGCCCGAGCGCCTGCCCCTTCGGCGCCCCGCAGCACCTCCAGCGGCCCCTCGTGGTCCGCGGGCGGCCGGAACGGCGGCTCCCACGACCGCGCGAGCAGGGCGGCGCTGCCCACCCGGACCGCCGCCGCCAGCCCGTACACCAGCGCGTAGCCGAGCCCGCCACCCAACCGCGCGCCGGCGGCGGCCGGCTCGAGCCACTGGAGCAGCCCGCCCCCGGCCACGATCGCGAGGAACGTGGTCGCGGACACCCACCGGGTGCGGGTGCCGAACCACCGGCCGCGCAGCGGGGCGGGCACCAGGTCGCCCATCCACGAGGACCACGCGATCCCCGCCGCCTGCCCGGCCGCGGCGTACAGGCACGCGCCGACCACCAGCCGCCCGGCGGTCGACGCCCCGGTGGCGGAGGCGAGCGCGAGCCCGATCAACACGCCGACCTGCAGCAGCACCGCGCCCACCACCCACGGCCGGCGGGCGGAGGTGCACCGGAGCGCCCGCAACATCGCCGCCGCCCCGAACGCCCCCACCAGCTGGGGTACGGTGACCAGCGCGGCGATCTGGGCGCTCGAGGCGCCGAGCCGGACCGCGTCGGTGAGGAACCAGAACTCGCCCAGGCCGACCATGCCGGCGTACAGCGCCCCGTCGGCGACCGACCGGCGGTATTCGGCCCGCAACCCGCGCGGAGCCCGGTACCGGCACCCGACGTCCACCTCGCCTCCGACTGCCCTCCGCCTAACCAGCGCCCGCCCGTCCACGGTGACGCCGCGGTGTCCCGGATCGCGCCCGCCGTTGTGCGACCGGGCCGCTCGGGGCATGCTCGCGGGGTGGACGACATCGGCGCGCTGCGACGGATCAGCTACCTCACCCTCGGCGTGTGCACCGTGTTCGACGCGGTGTTGTGGCTGTTCGCCGACTTCGACCCGTTCTGGAACGCGACCGTGCGCGACACCGCCCTGTTCGGCCTCGGGATGGGCGCGGTCGCGTGGGCGCTGCGGTGGGTCGAGCCGCGGGTGCGCGACGGGCTGACGCTGCCGTGGCTGAAGCTGGTGCTCCGGCACGCGCCCGACCTGTTCGAGCTGCTGATGTTCTACCGGTGGATCCCGGTGGCGGTCACGGTGGCCGACTACCTGGTGTTGCCGTACTCGCTGCCGCTGGCCGACGGCTGGCTCGCCCGGGCCGAGCTGTCGATCGGCCTGCCCCACTGGCGGACCTACGCGTGGTTCGAGGGGCTCGGCGCGCTCCCGGTCCTGCGGTGGATCTACGCGTCGATCGAGTGGCAGCTTCCGGCGCTGCTGATCTTCGCGCTGGTGTTCACCCGCAGCACCCGCCGGCTGTGGGAGTACGTGGCGGTGGTGTCGGTGGCCGGAGTGGCGTCGACCGTGTTCCTGTGGGCGTTCCCGGCCGAAGGTCCGTGGGCGTTCTACCAGGGGATGTACACGAACCCCCCGGCCGAGCCGCACTACCTGCCGGTGCTCCGCGCCCTGCGGGCGGGTGAGCTCATCGACCTGACCACGGTGCACGGGTTCTTGAACTTCCCGAGCTTCCACACGGTGTTCGCGCTGCTGATCGCGCGCACGGTGCGCGGGTTCGGGCCGCTCACGGTCGCGGTGTTCACCCTCGACGCGCTGGTGGTGGTGTCGACGGTGCCGGTGGGGTGGCACTACCTGGTCGACGTGGTGGGCGGGGTCGCGTGGACGCTGGCCTCGGTGTGGTTCGTCGAGCGGTGGGCGGCCTGGCTCCGCACCCGGCCGGCTTGACGGCGGGGCCCCCGCGGGAGAGAGGCCCGGGGGAGGCGAGCGGATGTGGTGGTGGAGCGCGTGTCGGGCGCCCGAACCCCCCCCGGTCGCGTTCGTCCGCGGCGCGGTGATCGGCGGGTTCGACGACGGGCAGGCGCTCGCCGACGGCCGGCGCGTGCGCCCTCACCCGTGGCGCCCGGGGGAGGTGGTCACGGTGGGCGGGACCGACCACGTCGCCCCGCAGCAGGCCGAGTGTGTGCCGCTGTTCTCGGTGCCCCTGGGCGACGCGTCGGGCGCGGTGGCGCGCGGCGGCGACTCGCCCGACACCGCGCTCGCGTTCTCGCCCGACGGGCAGTGGCTGGCGATCGGCACCTGGCGCGGCGAGGTGTGGGTGGTGGACGGCTGGACCGGCGAGGTGCGCGCGCGGCGCCAGCTGTCCGAGACCCTGGTGCGCCAGGTGGCGTGGTCGCCGGACGGCGCGTGGGTGTACGCCGCCGAGCAGTCCCCGGACGCGCTGGTGCTCGCGCTGTCGCCGCGCGACCTGTCCGAGCGCGCCCGGTACCGGCTGGCCGACGACATCGGCTCCTCGCCCGCCCCCGACGACGCCGACCCGTACGGGGTGTACACCTTGCCCGCCGCGTACGCGCTGCGGGTGTTGCCCGGCGGCGACCTGTTGGTGAGCGGCGCCCACGGGTGGGACGTCGGGCAGGCGCGGCTCAACGCGTCGCGGCTGGTGCGCCTGCGGGGCGGCGACCTCGTGCCGGTGGGCGCGTGGCCGGCCGCCGGACCCGCCGACGCGGTGTTCGGGGCGCTCGCGGTCGAAGGGGACACGGTCGCGGTGGCGCTCCGGCGCTCGGCGACCGGGCCGCCCCCCGCCGACCTGCCGATCGACGGGGTGATGACGCTGTCGACGTCGCTCGCGCCGCTCGCCGCCCACCCGCTCGCGCCGCTCTCGCCGCACTACCGCTCGACGTTCGTGTGGGAGGGGCTCGCGGTGCGCGGCGACCGGGTGGTGATCGGGCTCGGGGACGGCCGGCTCGCGCTGCGCGGCGGCGTCGAGCAGGACGTCGGGCTCGGCACGCCGGTGCTGGCGGGTGACGTGCCGATCGCGGCGTCGATCGGGTTCGTGCGCGCGGCGGGGGACGAGGTGTTCGCGGTCACCTCCCGCACCCAGATCCCGTACGGGGCGGCGGCGCCCGAGCTCAGGCCGCCGCGGGCCCACCCGGAGGAGAACGCGCTGTTCGCGTACGCGCTCGGTCCGGGCGGCCTCGAGCGCCGGTGGGCGTGGCGCGGCCCCCACGCGCTCGGCGGGCTCGCGGTCGGGCCGACCGAGCTCGCGGTGGGGGCGGGCCCCCGCGACGACGGGCGGCAGGACCTGGTGCTGTCGTCGCACCACGACGGCGACTCGTATGCGGCGTCGGCGATCTTCTGGGGGACGCCGAGCGGCGGCTTCGCCGACGGCGAGCGGACCGAGATCTACGGCTACCAGGCCGAGTTCGGGGTCGCGGTGCGCGACTTCGACCACGACGGAAGGAAGGACGTCTTCATCCCCGGCTATCACAACAACGGCTGGAGCAACCAGTCCTACAGC
>JBEBJC010000374.1:0-7485 GCA_040080105.1 Myxococcota bacterium | reverse complement strand
CATCCAGGGCCTCTACGAGCGCACGTTCGGTCGCCTGCAGTCCGCCATCGCCGCGACCCCCGAGGCGTTCCGCCAGCGGGTGACGGCGTACCTCGACCTGCTCGCGCAGATCCGCGCCAACCTCGAGCGCATCCTGGCGCGGCTGCCGAACCCGCCCCAGAGCCAGGCCGACGCGGTGCTCATCGCGAAGTACGCCGAGCTCAAGGCGATGTACGACGCGCTGGTCGCCGGCATCGCGAGCAACGCCGTCGCGGTGAAGACCGAGATCGGCGTGGCGCCGGCGGTCGTGCTGGTGGTCGGCATCATCGGGTTCACGGTCGCGGGCGTCGCGTGGGCGGTCGCTTCGTACGAGTACGCGGTCTCGCTCCGGGACCAGACCGACTTCATGGTGAAGGAGCTCGACGCCCGCGTCGAGGCGATGCGCTCCGGCGCACAGCTCCCGGCCACCACCGCGCTGCCGCCGTCGGCGCCCACCGCCACGACGCCCCCCACGCCGGGTGGGATGGGTGCCGGTTGGGCCTGGGTGTTCGGAGGCCTCGCGGTCGCCGGTGCTGCTGCTGTCTTCGTGGTTCCCAAGCTCGGAAAGGGGTGAGTCATGTCCGACGGCCGTGAGAAGTTCCGCCTGAACATCGTCGGCGCCGACGAGGACGTGCCGCGCCTGCTCCTCGCCTACGGGCGGGGCTGCGGCGGCGAGGTCGCGCTCGTCATGCGTCCGCGCGATGGCCAGGCCGCGCTCGTCCACCAGGTGAAGAAGCAGCCGGCCAAGGTGTGGTCCTCGGACCGGTCTCTCGCGCCCGAGACCGTCGGCGACGCGCCGCTCGTCCCCGCGACCGACCTCCCGGCCGCCGACGCCGTGGCGCTGGTCCGTAGGCTCACGGCCAGCCCCCCAGCGAAGGGTCCGGCGAGCCTGCGGGGAATGTGGCGCGGGGCCCTGTTCTGCACCGACGGGAAGCCCACGATGGCGCTCGAGCGCCGTGTCGCCGCCTACGGCACGCTCAAGGTCCGCTCCGACACCGATGGGCACTGGCACGCGTCGTTCGAGCGCGACGCGAAGTGGTTCTCGACCGAGAAGCGGGAGGAGACGCCGGCGTCGACCACGCTCGTCGAGGCCATCCAGCGCGGGATGGTCCAGATGACCGGGCTCGTGTCCGAGGCGTGCAGCTTCCGCGACACCCATCGCCGCAACACCGTCGACATCGAGTACGCGATGGTCCACCCGCCGAAGGAGCGCAAGGACCCGAAGGATCCGACCGAGCGCTACCGCCCGCGGTCGCACTACGCGGTGGTCGAGGCCCCAACCGGCTTCGACGTCGTGAACGAGGCCGGGGTGCCGGTCGCGCGGTTCGGTGGCCGCGAGAAGGGCAAGGCCACCCAGCACGCCGCCGCGCTGAACCGCGGTCGGGCGCCGGAAGGTACCGAGCCGGTACCTTCGGCTCCGCCGCCTCCGTCCGAGGGTTCGGTGGACGACCGGTTCGAGGAGGCGATGCGGACCGCGGGCCCCGGGAGCTGGGGCCGGCTGACGATGATGTACGCGAGCCCGAAGGACGTCGCCCTCCACATCGAGCTCGGGCGCTGGCTCGACAAGTACGCGCGGACCACTGAGGACGCGAGGGTCCTCCTCGATGCCCGCGACAACGCCGGCGAGGCCGGCATCCGCAGCGATGCCTACGACGATCTCGCCCGCAGGCTCCGGTTCGAGCCGATCGCGAAGTCGACCCGCCGGAAGAGATCCGCCCTGGTCGTGGTCCCGCCCGCGCTCGCCGAGATCCCGGCGCCGGCCCCGCCGTCGGGCCCCGGCGAGACCCAGCAGGCCGCCGACGCGACCGTCCGCGAGGCCGAGGTCCTCGACAACGCCGCGCAGTCCCTGTGGGGCTCGACCACCGACGCCCCGGAGCTCGTGGGCCGCGCCGGGCGGCTCATCCGCCACGCCGAGGCGCTGGTGAAGTCGCCCGGGTGCACCGGCCGCGACCGGCAGCTCGCGTGGGAGGAGCTGAAGAAGGCCGCCGCCGCGTACCAGGCGCTGCGCGAAGCGATGGCGAAGGGCGAGCCCCCGGACGTGGAGGCCGGCCTCCGGCGCATCGCCGAGCGGGTGAGCCTCGCCGCCGCGAAGGCCGCGAAGTCCTGCGCGACGAAGCCCGTCCCCCCGGCGCCGACCACCCCGCCGAAGCCGAAGCGCGGCCGCGGACCGAAGCCCGTCGTCGAGGCACCACCGTCCACGTCGGCCCCGGAGGTCGACCCCGCCAAGGACGAGGCGCTCGCCAACCTGTTCGCCCAGGCCGTCCAGGCCGCGGCGCAGAACCTGAGGGCCGCATGAGCCACGCCGCCGAGCGCCTGCTCGACGCCGTCGTCCCGCTCGTCCGGACGCGGCTCCCCCCAGGCGTCACCGCCGCCTACCTCGACGCGTTCCTCGCCCGGAACCGTCCCATGCTCGTCGCCACCATCGACCAGCACCTCGGGCCGCTCCTCGCACGCGTCCAGGCCGCGAACACGCCCATGGACGAGCTCCCCGAGCTGTGGACCGTCGCCAAGCGCACCGCCGCCAACCTCCTCGCCATGCGCCTCGTCGCCGAGAAGGCTCCCGGCACCCTCACCGCCGAGGACCGCCGCGCCGTCGCCGCCTACTCCGGGTGGGGTGGGCTCTCCATTCGCGCCATCGCCGGCCAGGTCCCCGCCGGCTTCCCGCTCCCCGAGGAACGCGGGCTCATCCACGAGTACTACACGCCCACCCGCGTCGCCCGCGAGGTCGCCCGGGCCGTGGCGCCGCTGCTCCCGGGGCTCGCCCAGGACGGCGTGGTGCACGCGCTCGAGCCGTCGGCCGGCATCGGGCGGTTCCTGCACGCGTTCCGGGGCCCGGCGTTCGAGGACGTGCGCTGGAAGGTCGTCGAGTGGTCGGCCCTCTCCGGGCGGATGCTCGGCGCCCTGTTCCCCGACGTCGACCTGTTCGTCGGGCCGTTTGAGCGCTGGGTCCGCGAGCACGGGAACGCCTGGCAGGGCCGGCTCCAGCTCGTCGTCTCGAACCCGCCGTACGGCGCCCGCGGGGCGTCCGTCGCCGAGGATCCCGACCGCGCCTACCGCGAGCGGCTGGCGTACCCGTACTTCCTCCGCCGGGGCCTCGATCTGCTCGCGCCGAACGGGCTCGGCGTGTACCTCGTCCCCGGCGGGTTCCTCACCGGCCGCGCGACCGCCATGACCACGCTCCGCGAGACCGTCCTCAAGCGCCACCACCTCGCCGCCGCGTTCCGCCTCCCGAGCGTCCGCCCCGGCGGCGGGGCCGCGCTGTTCCCCGGGGCGATGCTCGTCACGGACCTCCTGTTCTTCCGCGCCCGTGGCGGGGAGCTCGACGCCGTCGACGCCGCCGACCGCGGCCTCCTCGCGGGCCGGTACTTCGAGGAGTTCCCGGGGCACGTCCTCGGGCGCGAGCTCGGCAAGGACGCCGGCGACGACGACCAGACCGCGAAGCCCCGGTTCGGCTACCAGGTCGAGGGCGAGTTCACGCGGCTGCCGGCGCTCGTCGAGCGGCCCGTCTGCGGCGCCTGCAAGGTGCTCACGTTCCCGGTCCGGCCGGGCGTCGGCCCCGGGCGCGTCGGGGTGTCGCGCCAGGTCGTCGACGAGACCGCGTCCCTGTCCCCCGACCTCGCGTCCGCGGTGTCGTTGGGCCTCCGCGTCGACCGCTACCTGGCTCTGGTGACCGGGGACATCGGGGACGAGGCCGGAATGCTCTGGTCGGAGCTCCACGATGCGCTGCGGGCCTGGGCGGGGACCCACGGGAACCCCTACGCCCACGTCGGCCTCGTGAAGCTCGCGCGCGCCCACGTGACCGGCGCCGAGCGGTTCCTCGCGGCGTTCGACAAGGCGGGGACGCTCATCGCGGGGCTGTCGAAGGCGCCCGCCGTCCCCGAGCCCCGGTTCACCGGCCGCGTCGACGACGTGACCGCGCAGGCCGAGCTCCTGTTCCGCGCCCACCGGACGCTCACGCCCGCCGAGCTGAACACCTTCCACCGGAGCCTCGGCGGCGCTCTGCCCGAGGAGCAGGTGGTCCGAACCGTCCTCGACGCCGGCTGGTGCCTCGACGGGGCCGCGTTCGGTCAGCTTGTCCCGCCCGACGTGTACTACACGGGTGCCTTGTGGCCCCGGTTCGACCGCGTCCGCCCGTTCCTCGAGGGTGCCGCGCACCCGTTCGCCGCCGCGCTCGCCGCCCAGGCCCGCAAGCTCCAGGAGGTCATCGCGCCGGCCCTGTTCGACGACATCGAGGGCGTCAGCGCCCGCCAGGGCTGGCTTCCGCTGACCCTCGTCGCGGGCTGGATCAACGACACGTTCGGCAGGGGCTCGGGGTACGCCGAGGTCGAGCTCGTCCGCGACCGCGGGCTCGTGGCGCCGAAGGGCTGGGACTACGACGACCTGTCCCGGAAGGAGCGCGACCTGCACCCCGAGGTCCTGCAGCTCGTCGGGTGGATGAACCACGACAAAACGCTGTTCGCGCCCCCGAAGCAGGGCAACGACGAGTCCGAGCAGGACGTCGACCGGCGGCGGATGAAGAAGGCCGCGGAGTGGGACGCGTCGTTCCGGGGCTGGGCCGGGGCCACGCCCGAGCGCCGGGCGAAGGTCGAGGAGGCCTACAACCGCCAGTTCCGAGGCTACATCGCGCCCACGTTCACCGCCGAGGCGCTGCCCATCGCGCGGTGGCGCAAGGACGGCCCGCGGCTGCACCCCCACCAGGTCGCCGGCGCCCGGCGAGTGCTCGCGAACCGCGGCGGCCTGCTCGCGTTCGACGTGGGCGTCGGCAAGACCTACACCGGCATCGGCATCCTCGCGCGCGCCCGCCAGGAGGGCTGGGTCAAGCGCCCCGTCGTGCTCGTCCCGAACAGCATCGTGTGGAAGTGGTACGCCGACGTCCAGCGCGTGCTGCCCGACTACCGCATCGCGGTCATCGGCTCGAAGAAGAAGGTCATCAGCCGCGGCGAGCGGAAGGGCCTGCACACGAGCGACACCGACACCCCCGCCGAGCGCGCCGAGAAGTGGACGCGGTTCCAGGCCGGCGAGTTCGACGTGGTGCTGCTCACGTACACCGCCCTCGGACGGACGCGGATGAACGAGGCCGCCGTGCGCGCCTACGCCGAGCAGACCGAGGCCATCCAGCGCGAGGTCGCGCTCCGCCGCCGCAACGCGCAGAAGCGGAAGAAGCTGTCCGAGCGCGAGGAGGCCATCCTCAAGGAGGGCGTCGCGGGCTGGGTCGCGCAGCAGATGGAGCTCGCCGAGGGCTGGGACTACGACCCGGGCATCGCGTGGGACGACATCGGCGTCGACCTGCTGATCGTCGACGAGGCCCAGAACTTCAAGAACCTGTACCTGCCCGAGGACCGCGAGGGCGGCGTCCCCCGGTTCATGGGCAACCCCGGCGACGGCAGCAAGCGCGCCTGGCAGCTCGACTTCCGGTGCGCGGCCGTCCGCCGCAAGACCGGCGGGGCGGCCGTCGTCCTGCTCTCCGCAACCCCCGCCAAGAACAGCCCGCTCGAGTTCTACAACCTCATCCAGTACGTCGACCCCCACGCCTGGTCCCGGATGGGCATCCGCGACCCCGAGCAGTTCATCGACCGGTACCTGAAGATCGAGATCAAGCCGGTGGTGACGCCGCAGATGAACGTCGAGGAGCGGGGTGCCGTGGTCGGCTTCCAGAACCTGCACGAGCTGCGGGACGTGATCTTCCGGTATGGGGAGTTCAAGACCGCCGAGGAGGTCGGGCTGCGGCTCCCCGAGCCGAAGGTCGAGATGGTCGAGGTCGAGATGGACGCCGCGCAGGACGCCAAGTACGACCGCTACGTCCGCGAGATCGAGTCGGCGCTCAAGTCCACGAACCCGTCGGACAAGGCGAAGATCCTGGGCCTCCTCGCCCGCATGGCGCTCGTCGCCATCCACGCCGAGCTCGACGAGGGCTACGGCTGGAAGAACGCCGGACAGGTGGGCGACCCGTCGTCGCCGAAGTTCGACGCGCTCGCCGAGCGGGTGCTCGCGAACCGGACCTGCGGGCACATCGTGTTCGTCGACAACGTCGCCGCCCACCGGTGGGTCCGCGACGTGCTCGTGAAGCGCGGCATCGCCGAGGACCGCATCGGCATCCTCAACGCCGAGGTCGCCCAGGCCGCCGCCGACCGGCAGCGCATCGCCCGCGAGTTCAACGGCGACGCCGAGGCCGGCCTGCAGCCGAGGTTCGACGTGGTGATCGCCAACGCCATCGCCTACGAGGGCATCGACCTGCAGACGCGCACCTGCGCCATCCACCACCTCGACCTGCCGTGGGAGCCGGCGACGCTCCAGCAGCGCAACGGCCGCGGCGTCCGCCAGGGGAACACGCTCTCGGCCATCGCCATCCACTACTACTTCGCGAAGCGCAGCCAGGACGGGCTCCGGTTCAACCTCATCCAGGGCAAGCGCGGCTGGATGACGCAGCTCCTGAAGAGCCAGGACCGCGACACGAACAACCCGGGCGCCCAGCTGGACCTCGGCCCCGAGGAGATCCTGCTGATGATCAGCCGGAACCCAGAGCAGACGCGGGCGCGGCTCGAGGCGGTGCGCCAGCAGCGCGAGGCCGACGCGAAGAAGAAGATCGCGGCCGAGGCGAGCAAGCTCCTGCGGGCGGTGAACGCGCGGTTCCGCACCGCGGAGCGCACCCGCGACGCGACCGAGGCGGCCCGGCTGCGCGGCGAGGCCGAGGAGCGGCTCAAGCACCTCGCGCGCACGAACACCGACGCGTGGCCGTGGGCGCCCTGGGCGTCGGTGGTCCGGGACCGGCCGGTGCTGGTCGTCGACGGCGGCGGTCCGCTGTTCGAGGGCCTGCGCGTGGGCGTGCCCTCGCCGTGGAACCCGGAGCAGGTCCAGCACGCGGAGTTCGGGGTGGTCGGCCGGGACGGGACGATCGGCTTCCGGTCCGCCGGCGAGCCCGTGTGGACCGCGGTGAAGGCCGACGAGGCCCGGTTCACGACGCTGCGCCCCGAGCACTACGACCCGGCCTGGCCCCCGGCCGACGACGACGCGACGCTGCAGGCCCTCGACCTGCGGCTCCAGCGGCGCACGCGGATCTCCGGGGACTGGGCGGGCTACGGCTGGCACCTGGCGCCGGACGCGTGGGCGGAGCGGATGTGGGCGCTCGGCGGGGACCGGGTGCTGCGCGCGCTCGCCGAGCTGCCGCGCTGGGCGCACAACCTGCCGCGGGTGCCGGTCATTGCGCCGGCGGGCCTGCGGGTGGTGACGGCGGACCTCGCGCTCGACACCCCCGGCGTGACGACGCTGGCCCCGACGGAGGCCGGCTGGCAGGCGTTCCTGGCCGCGGCGCCGGGCTCGGGGCTCACGTTCACCGCGCTCGACGAGGCCGCGCGCTGGTGGTGGAGCCGCGCGATCCCCCGCACCCTGCTCTCCGCCGGCCGCGCCGAGGGTGAGCTCGCCGAGGCCGCGTGACGTCCCCGGGTGCGGCCACCTGGATCGGGGCCGCCG
>JBEBJC010000373.1:0-7487 GCA_040080105.1 Myxococcota bacterium | reverse complement strand
ACCAGCTGCTCGTGGCCGCCGCCGCCCCCGCCACCGCGCCGCTGGTGGTCCGCGGGGCCCTGGTGTGGCTCGGCCGGCTCGGCCCGACCTCACCGTGGGAGGCGTCGCTCGACGAGATCGTGGTCGCTGCGGCGGGCTCGCTCGAGGGCGGGTGGCGCTCGGCCGCCGCCGATCGGCCCGCGGTGCGCGCGGTCCACCCGCTCGAGGACCCGCGCGCGGTGTCGCCGCCGTGGCCCGCGGGGGCGCCGTTCCCCGACCCGTCGACCCCGGCGGGGATCGCCGCCCGGCTGAACTGGCTCGACTACGGGGCCGGGGCCGGGGAGGACGGCTGGACGCCCGCGCTGCGGTCGGCGCTGTCGCGGTGGCAGATCCACGCCGGCCTCGAGCCGACCGGCAGCCCGGACCCAGACACGATCGAGCGGCTCACCGAGGCCACCCCCGACGCGCCGTGAGGACCTGCCTCACCTGCTCCTGTCGGAGGCCGCGGGCCCTCGCCACCGAGCGCCCGGTCGGGTAGGTGCCCGGCGGAGGCTCGATGCCGCTCCAGACCCCGTTGTCGACCCAGCTCGGCCTGCAGTACCCGATCGTCGCCGCGCCGATGTTCCTGGCGTCGACCCGTGAGATGATCGTCGCGGCGGCGGAGGCCGGGATCCTCGGCACGATGCCCACGTTGAACGCCCGCTCCGCCGAGGAGCTGCGGGCCGACCTCGAATGGATCCGGAGCAAGACCGACCGCCCGTTCGGGCTGAACCTGACCATCGGGCTCACCGATCCGGCCCGGCGCGAACAGGACATGGACCTGATCGAGGCGTTCGAGGTGCCGGTGCTGATCACCAGCTACGGCGACCCGACCGAGTACGTGCGGCGCGCCCACGGGCGCGGGGTCACCGTGTTCCACGACGTGGTCAACCTCAAACACGCGCTCAAGGCCCAGGACGCCGGCGCCGACGCGATCATCGGGGTGGCGTCGGGCGCGGGCGGGCACGCAGGTCAGATCTCGCCGTACGTGCTGTTCCCGTACCTCCGGGAGCACCTGCGGGTCCCGGTGATCGCGGCCGGGTGCATCTCGACCGGGGAGCAGATCGCCGCGTCACTCGCGCTCGGCGCCTCGCTCGTGTACCTCGGCACGCGGTTCATCGCCTCGGCCGAGTGCCGGGCGCCCGAAGCGTACAAGGGGCTGCTGCTGAAGGCGGTGCCGGAGGACCTCGTGTACACCGACGCGATCAGCGGCACCCACGCGAACTTCCTCCGGCAGACCGTGCCCGGAGACCCGGCGTACGATCCGTCGCTGGCGGGGGAAGACGCGGGCAAGCGGTGGAAGAGCGTGTGGAGCGCCGGCCAGGGGGCGGCGTTGATCCACGAGGTGAAGCCGATCGGGCAGATCGTCGAGGACCTGGTGCGCGAGTACCACGACGCGGTCGCCCGCCTCACCTGAGCGGTTCACCGGGCCGCGTCGAACCAGCCGAGGATCCGCTCGGGCGCTTCGCCCGACCACCCGTGTGCGCCGAGCGGCGCGATCTCGGACTCCACCGCGACCCCGGCCCGCTCCAGCGCGTCGTGGTACGGCCACATCGTGGCGATCGGCACGACCGGGTCGAGCTGGCCGTGCAGGAACAAGGTGGGCGGGTGGTCCGAGGAGAGCTCACTCGGCACGTCGCACACCAACCCGGCGCAGGTCGCGTACGAGGCCGACGCGATCGCGGTCGCGGCGAACCGCTCCGGGTAGGTGACCGCCAGCCGGCTGGTCATGTACCCGCCGCTCGAGATCCCGCCGGCGAACAGCGCGTCCGGATCGAGCGGCCCGAAGGTGTCTCGGTCGACCGCGTCGAACATCGCCTCGATCATCGCGGCGTCGGGGGAGTCGAGCCAGCCGCTCGACCACGGGGGCAGGTTCGTGTTCCAGCAGGTCAGCCCTTCGCCGGCCGCCTCCGGGGTGAACACCGCGTAGCCCGCGTCGAGCAGCGCAGCCGTCAGCTCGACCTGGTGGTGCGCCCCGAGCGGCGCCGGTCGCACCGAAGACCAGAACGTGCCCGCGGGCACGAGGGAGCCCTGGAACAGCCAAGCGGTGGGCCAGCCGCTCGACGGGGGCGTCCCCTCCGGGATCTGCCAATGTAGGTCGCGGCCGGCGAGTGTGGTGGTCTCGTGTTCACACGACAGGTGCCCGGGGGTCGCGGCGCACCGGCCGAGGGTAGTGCCGTGACAGCCTGTGAGGAGCCAGATCATCGGCTCGCCTAACCGGGATCCCGTCCCGGTGTGTCGAGCACCTGCCGGACCTTGCGCAGCAGCAGCTCCGGCGTGACCGGCTTCTCGATCATCACCAGACCGGGGTCGAGCACCCGCTGGCGCACCACCGCGTTCTCGGTGAACCCCGACATGTACAGCACCCGCGCGTTCGGCCGATCCGACAGCAGCCTCTCGGCCAGCGCCCGCCCGTTCATCGTGGGCATCACCACGTCGGTGAGCAGCAGGTCGAACCGGTCGACGCCCGGCGCCCCTGCGAGCGCGTCCGCGGGGTGACCGAACTCGACCACCCGGTACCCGTTGCGGCTCAGCACCCCGGACACGAGCTTTCGCACCTGTGGGTCGTCCTCGACCAGCAGCACCGTCTCGGTTCCTCCGACCGGGGGGGAGGCCTGCGGCGCGAGGTGTGGCTCGGAGCGCGCGGCCCCGCTCACCGGGAAATACACCTTGAACGTGGTCCCTGCGCCGACCTCGCTGTAGACCCAGATGCTCCCGCCGTTCTGCTTCACGATGCCATACACGGTGGACAGCCCGAGCCCGGTGCCCTTGCCGAACTCCTTCGTGGTGAAGAACGGCTCGAAGATCTGCGACACGGTCTCGGGGTCCATGCCGTGGCCGGTGTCGCTCACCGCGAGCATCACCTGTGGCCCGGCGACGAGCCCGGAGTGAGCCTCGGCGTACGGCTCGTCGAGGACCACCGCCCCGGTCTCGAGCACCAGCGTGCCCCCTTCCGGCATCGCGTCCCGCGCGTTGATCACCAGGTTCATCACGATCTGCTCGACGTGAGACGGATCGACGATCGCGGTCCCGAGCCCGGCTGCGGGGACGGTCCGCAGCACCACGTCGTCGCCGACGACCCGCTGCAGCATCGCGGACATCGAGGTGATCACCACGTTCAGGTCGACCGCCCGCGGGGTGAACATCTGCCGACGGCCGAACGCGAGCAGCTGCTGGGTCAGCGCCGCCGCCCGCTCCCCGGCGGCGCCGATCTCGCGGATGTCTTCACTGCACGGGTGGTCCGGACCGAGCTCGGACAGTACCAGGTCCGAGTAGCTCAGCACCACCGACAGCAGGTTGTTGAAGTCGTGTGCGATCCCGCCCGCGAGGCGGCCGATCGACTCGAGGCGCTGCGCCTGGAACAGCTGCTCCTGGGTGCGGCGGAGCTCGGTCTCGGCGCGCTCCCGCTCGCGCAGCTCCCGCAGCGCGGTCACCAGCAGCCGGCTGTTCGCGATCGCCAACGCCGCGTGGTCCGCCAGGTCGTGCACCAGCGCCACGTCCCCTTCGGTGTACGGGCATCCCGGTCGGCTCCGGCTGGCGCTCAGCACGCCGATCACCTTGCCACCCGCCACCAGCGGCATCGCCAGCAGGCTGGTGATCGCGTGCGCGCGCAGGAACGTGTGGAACTGGGGCAACGCGGCGGCGAGCATGGCCTCCGGCTCGACCTCGGGCAGCACCAGCGCCTGCCCGGTCGCCGCGACCCGCCCCACGATCCCGCCCCCGACCGGGTACGGGTCCGCCATCAGGCCCCAAGCGGCTGCGCGCACCTCCTCCCGCGGGTGCCACAGGCCCCCGGCGGCCTCGAGCTCGGCCCCTGTCGGATCGACCAGCCGGAGCACACACAGATCGTCGGTCCCCGCGCGCTCGAGCCCGAGCCCCTCGACGCACCGGCGACACACCAGCTCGAGCAGCCGCGGCAGGTCGTCGTGGGCCGCGGCGAGCTCCCGCGAGGTCACCGACAACAGCTCGGCCCGCCGGGCGAGCCGGCCGCTCTCGCACAGGCTGCGGGCGTTGGTGAACGTCAGACCGGCTTGTTCGGCGAGGATCGACGCCAAACGGAGATCGTCGAGGCGGAGCGGGCCGCGGTCCCCGCGCACCCGGGTCACGACGAGCGAGCCCAATCGACGATCATCGGTCCGCAACGGCACACACAGCAGGCTCCCGAGCCCGAACCGGTCGATCCACCCCACGAACTCCGGCGCGAACACCTCCCGCGCCTCCGGCTGGTCGAGGTCGTTCAGCCACACGTCCGGGCCGCCTCGCGCGACCCCGTGGCTGATCCCCGGGAACGACAGCGGCGATCGCAGCGTGGGCGCGAGCTGGGCGAGGTTCTCCGCTTGCTCGGGCGTGGGCGCGCCGGCGGCGACTTGCTCGAGCCAACCGCCGTCGGCGGAGATCAACGACACCAGGCAGTATGCGTCGAGCAGCCGAGCCACCCGACCGGCGACGATCTCGGCGATTGAGCGGTCGTCGGGTGCGGAATTGGCGAATGCGTTCATCGCCTCGACGACCAGTCGGAGCCGCTCGTTCATCCTGGACACCCGGGGAGTCTCGGCCCATAACGTCGATTCCGCAGGAAGTGGTCCGAGGACCGAACAAAACCGCGGGACGAAGTGCGGGGACCGACGATTTCGGGCGGAAGATTCGGTGTACGTCCGCCGCGTTCACCGCAGCTCGGACAGCCGACGGCCCGTGTCTTCGCAGTACCGGGCGTTGTCGAACAGGTCACATGGACCGATCCGCTCCGCTCGGTACAGGTTCCAGGTCTGGTCCTCCCACGCCACCCGCCAGGTCTCCACCGCCGCCGGTGGGTCCTCGTCGCCTCCGACGATCGGCGCGTCGAGCTCGACCAGCGCTGCCACGTCGTCGCTGCCCTCGCTGCGGGAGAGGTTGAACCCCTTCGCCACCAACACGTGACCGTCCTCGAGCCGGTCGGCGTCGCCGAGCGTGGGGTTCCACCACCCGGGCTCGGTCCAGTCCCACAGCTCGACCAGCCGCCGCTGATCGAGGTCCACGTCGAACTCGACCACCCGGGAGAACGAGCCGCCGGGCCGGCCGTTGCCGTTGTCGTACATCAGCACCCGGGTGTCCGGGCCGAACGGGCCGTCGCTCCACTCCGGATCGTGTTGGTCGTAGGTGAACGACTCGGGCGGCAGGGGCACCCCGCGCGTGTCCCACACGGTGAACTCGTCCGGGATCAGGTGGGTGCGGTCGCCGGTGTCCCGGTCGATGCGCCACAGCTCCCGCTTGGTGTACGCGCTGACCCACGCGGCGCTGCCCCACGGGTCCTCCACCACCGCGACCGCGTTCGCGGTGTACGGCGCCCGCGTGTCTCCCTGTGGCTCGGCCAACACGCCCCGGTCCACCAGGGTCTGGCTGGTCCACGACCACGTCACGCCCGCGGCCGGAGACCACCACTCGACCTCGACCCCGATCCACGAGTGGTCACCGACCGCGTTGATCCCGCCGAGCAGCGACAGGGTGGATCCGTCGGCGAGCCGCTCGCTGTGGTGGTTGAACCCCCGGCCCTCGCCGGTCATCGTGCGCTCGAGCACCACCCGGCCCGCGAGGTCCAGGTCGAGGAACACGCCGCGGTTCGACTGGTTCTTGGAGAAGCTCGCCCACCCGCCGCCGACGTGGAACCCCTCCGGGTCGTCGGGCCCGGTCGCGGGGTGGTGCTGGGCGTCGATGTCGCAGATCAAGTCCACACCGACGTCGTACGACCACCGGACCTGACCCTCCGGGTCGATCACCAGCACCCAGGCGTGGTTCTCGTCGTCGCTCAGCACGCCGGACTGGGTGTTGAACAGCGTGTAGCCGGTGGTCTGGCCGGTCACGGTCCACTCGACCCGCTCGGGCAGCGGGGCGGTTCGGAAGGTGACCTCGCCCTCCGCGCGCCTGGCGTGGGCCACGCAGGTGTACTCGGTGTCGGCGAGCAGCCCGAACAGCTCGACCTCGGCCGGACTCGACGCGGGGGCCTCGGCCAGGTGCTGCTCCTCGGGGTCGTCGGGGGAGGTGCACTCGACCCACACGGGCTCGTCCTGGTCGGGCACCGCCAGGTGGCGGCCGTGGGCGCCGGCCTCTCCGAGGTCGGTGAGTTCGAGGTCGGGTCGGCACGCGAGCCAGGTGGTGATCAGCACGCCCCAGCCTAACGTCCGCCGCCGCGAACAACGAAAGGTAACGACCGACGGCGGGGAGGTCCGGCGTGGGGGAAGGGATCGTCACCGCGGTCGCCGCCGCGGCCCCCCCTTCCCGGAGACACCCGATGATCGTCCGCGCCGCCGTCGCCGCGTCCCTGCTCGTCCCTTCGCTCGCGTTCGCGGGCGTCGACCTCCGCACCACCCTCACCGCGCCGGTGGTGTCGGTGTATCAGACCGGAAAGTACACCGTGTCGGTGAAGAACACGGGTTCGTCCAGCGCCGCGAACGTGTCGCTGATCGTGCAGCTGCCGGAGACCGGCACGAGCCCGACGGTGTACGTGATGGGAACCCTCGGCGTCGCTCCGGGGTGTGTGCCGGTGGGGACCACGTTGTCGTGCGCTCTCGGCACGATCGGCCGCAACAAGACCAAGACCGTGACGTTCGACCTCGCCCTGCCGGAGGCCACCTCGCCGCTCGAGGTCGTCGCGGTCGCGTCGACGCCGGGCGTGGTGGACACCAACGTCGCCAACAACACCTCGGCGGTCACCCCGGCGCTGTCCCACCCCACGATCACCGTGGTCCCCGACGTGGACGTGCTGAACGAGCACTGCACCGGGACCGGGCTGACCTCGTTCTTCGAGTGTGTGGTGTCGCCGGGCTCGATCTCGAGCCACGACGCGACGTTCCACGGCGACGGCTCGATCTCGTTCGCGTACCCGGAGCTCGGCGGGAGCTGGAGCCAACCCACGCTCGAGCAGCTTCACTTCGAGTACACCGAGCTCGGCCTGGTGGTGATGACCTTCGACGGGTGGGCCGTCGACGCGGCTTGTTGGGAGGGAGTGGTGCTGGCCGGCGGCTACACCATCCCGTACTCGGTGTGCCTGAACTAGCCGCGCCAGGTACGCTCCCTGGGTGACGTACCTGATCGGGTCGGTGTCGATCGCCGGGGCCGCGCCCTGGCCCCAACTGGAGCTCGAGCGGCAGGTGGCGCGCGTCGGCGGGGATGGCGCGACCGCGATCTCCGCCGAGTACGTGCCCTTGACCGGGTTCCCCGGTGTGTCGGGGGTGATCGTGGGCCGGTACACCCGCGACCTCGGCCAGCCGGAGTCGTCGGGCGCGACCGTGCTCACGGTGTACCCGCGCGACGGCTCTCCGTGGGTGTCCGCGGGCTTCGATCTCGGGCCGTGTGACGCGGTGCGGGTGGTGGGCGCGCTCGGCCTCGGCGCCGAGGGGGTGTTGCCGCGCGTGGGGCCGGCACCCACCGAGCCCCCGGTCGACCCTCTGCGGGTGGTCGAGATCGAGCGCCCGGTCGGGGGGGGGCGACTCACC
>JBEBJC010001522.1:0-1523 GCA_040080105.1 Myxococcota bacterium | reverse complement strand
TCGCTGTCGGCGATCGAGCCGTCGTACGGCACCGCCGGCCAGCGGGTGGTGATCTTCGGCGGGCCGTTCACCGAGCCGGTCGAGCTGTGGTTCGACGGGGTCGCCGCCGCGGTGACCCGGGTGACCGAGACCGAAGTGGAGGCCGAAGTCCCCTCGTTGCCGGCCGAGGGCACGTTCGAGGTGGAGCTTCGCGCGGGCGGCGCGCTCGCGCCCTCGCCGCTCGAGTATCGGTACTTCGACGACGCGGCGGGTCGGATCGGCGCGCTCGGGATGCTCGAGTGGGACGATCTCCGGGGCAACTACTGGGACGCCTACTCGTTCGATCGCGGGTTCGCCCAGGTGATGTTCACCTACCCGACCGACGTGGGCTGGCCGCAGCTCCTGTTCTCACCGGTGATCGAGCACTGCGAGTCGGACTACCAGATCGACGACCCGGTCGACGCGTACGTCCCCGGAGTGCCGGCCGTGTCGTTGCTGTCCGGGGCGGGGGCGCTCACGATCCCGGTCGAGGCGGCCTACCCCTACCTGTACTACGCGGAGGCGCCGGTCGCGCCGGGGTCCGACTACGACCTCGGCCCGATGGTCGGCGGGGCGGGCTGGCCGGAGTTCGCGGTGGCGAACCTGTCCGGGGTCGTCCCGACCTCGATGGACGTGACCTACCCCCCGCTCGACGGCGACGAGCCCGCGTCGGTCGATCCGTCGTACGCGGTGCAGTGGGGCGGGCCGTACGACGGCGACGGCGTGTTGCTGTGGATGCAGCGCCAGCGGTGGGACGGCGCCGATTGGATCCAGCACGAAGTCGTGACCTGTTGGGTCGACGACGACGGTAACTTCGCGCTTCCGAACCTGTGGACCGACTGGCAGTCGGGAGATGGTGTACTCTTCTACATCGCTCGGTACCGTGAGCCCGCGGGGGTGACGCTGCCGTTCAACCAGGGGGACTCCGCCGTGGTCGGCGCGTTCTGGACGGTGGGCTTCCTGGTGGCCAACTGAACGGCGACGATCCTCGCTCTCTCCGAACCGCTCTGTGTGTTTCGCTCTCTTGTTGCTCCGCTCTTGACGTGAGGCCCTCCATGACCCGATCCCTCCTCCACCTCGTCCTGTGCTCCGCCGGCGCGGCGGCGTTGTTCGCGCCTGGAGTCGCGCTCGCGGGCAAGGTCGTGCTCACGCCGATGCTCACCGACGCGTCGGTCACGCCGAAGCAGCGGCTGGCGGTGCACCAGCTGATCGCGTCCGAACTCGACTTCTCGCCCGAGGTCGAGGGCGTGGTCGAGCTCGACGCGGCGCCCCCCACGCTCGACGACACCTGCCTCGGCAACCCGCGGTGCCTCGGCAGCATCGCGAGCGCCAACGGCGGCCAGAACGTGGTCACCGGCAAGATGAGCACCAGCGGCTCGAACTTCGTGCTCGACGTGGTGTACTACGACGGCGCGAAGATCGCGCGCCGCAAGACGTTCACGGTCGCGCAGGATCCGACCGAGCTCGCCAACGCGATGACCCCGATCGTGCGCGAGGTCCTCACC
>JBEBJC010000372.1:0-7491 GCA_040080105.1 Myxococcota bacterium | reverse complement strand
GTCCCTCACGGACGACCGCGCCGCCGTCCGGGGCCGAGGTGCCCGAAGGGTACCTTGGCGTCCCCGACGACTTGATGGAGTAAGCTCGTCACCCGCGGTCGTCCGTGAGGGACGGTGCGGGGGAGATCGCCGTGCGGGCACGCGTGTTGGTTCGGTCCATCCTCACTATCCGCGCGCTCGGCGCGTGCGCGCTCCGCACGGGGATCGTGGTCGGGGGTCTCGCGGCGCCGACGATCGCCCACGCGGACCCGAAGGACGACGCGCGGCGCCACTTCGCCGCCGGGCTCGAGGCCGCGAAGGCCGGGGACTACGAGATCGCGCTGCAGCGGTTCCTCGCGGCGCAAGACGCGTGGCCACACCCGGCCACCCTGTACAACATCGCCAAGGCGTACACCGACCTCGACGACCTGCCGAACGCGCTGGCGTACTACCGAATGTACAGCGACGCCGATCCGGAGCACGCCGCGGACGTGCAGCCGGTGATCGCGGTGCTCGAGGCGCGGCTCGGCCAGCAACAGGCCGGGCCGGTGAGCCCCTCCGGGCCTGCGCGCTCGGGTGGGGGACCGTCGACCGAGGAGCTCGCTCGCCTCGACGCGATCGCGCAGGAGCTCGCGGCGTTGACCGAAGCGATGCAGAACCGATCGGCTGCGGCGCCGGTGCCGGAGCCGGGGGATCCGACCGAGCCGGCGCCGGATCCCGAGCTCGCCGAGGTCCGATTCCTGGAGGACGCGTACGAGCGGGTGGTCATCACCGCGTCGCGCGTGGGCCAGGAGCCGCTCGACTCGCCGGCCACCGTCACGGTGATCACCGCAGACGAGATCCGCCTGTCGGGCGCCGTGTCGATCCCGGATCTGCTGCGGCGGGTGGTCGGGGTCGAGGTGATGACGCCGAGCCCGGGCCACTCCGACGTGGCGATCCGCGGGTTCCAGCGCAAGCTGAACAACAAGGTGCTGGTGCTGATCGACGGGCGGTCGACCTACCTCGACTTCCTCGGCGCGACCTTCTACGGCGCGATGCCGATCGAGCTCGAGGAGATCGATCGGATCGAGGTGATCCGCGGCCCGGGTTCCGCGGTGTACGGCGCGAACGCGGTGACCGGCGTGATCAACATCATCACCCGTACGCCGGGGGAGGGGCCGCAGGTCGTCGCCGCCGACGCGGGGTACCCGGGGATCGTGCGCACCTCGGGCGTGGCCTCGGGGCGGTTCGGCGCGACCTCGTACCGGCTGTCGGCCGGGATGGAGCGCCACGGCCGGTGGGCGAAGGACGCGAACCTCGAGGACGTGGACGGCGCCTCGGTCGAGACGTTCCTGCCGGACGAGGACCTCGCGCTCGACGTGCTGCGGATGAACGCGCGCGTCGATCGGCAGCTGCAGAGCTGGGGCGCGGTCAGCGTGTCCGGCGGCTTCGCCACCACCGAAGGCGAGTTCTACAACATCGGAGCGCTGCCGAAGTACGGCCTGTCGCTGAACACGAGCTACCTCCGGGGAGACGTGTTCGCGAAGAACCTGCACCTGCGGACGTTCTGGAACTCGACCCGCGGCCGCACCGGGCTGTGGGTGTCGTACCCGGGCGAGCGGGACCTCGACTCCGACATCGACAACGAGGTCGTCGACGTGGAGGCCGAGTTCCCGGCGAAGTTCGAGACCGGCGGGATCGAGCACCAGCTGAACGCAGGGGGCGGCTGGCGGTACAAGGGGATCCGGTTCGGGTACCTCGAGGGCGGCTACGACAAGCCGTGGATCGAGAACCATTTCCAGGGCTTCGTGAACGAGCAGGCCACCGCAGGGGTGTTGTCGGTGGTCGGCTCGTTGCGGGTCGACGCGCACCCGCTGATCCCGATCTCGCAGACCGTGTCGCCCCGCGGCGCGGTGTTGTGGCGGGTGTTCGAGCGCACCAGCCTCCGGGCGACCGCCGGCAGCGCGTACCGCGCCCCCTCGGCGATCGAGTCGTACATGCAGTTCGCGCTGCCGACGCCGGCCGACGGGCTGTTCATCGAGGACTACGGCAACGTCGACCTGCGGCCCGAGCGGATCACCACGCTCGAGCTCGGGGTACACGACGAGTCGACGTTCTACCACCAGGCCGACGCGGTGGTGTACTGGAACCGGGTCACCGATCTGGTGTCCCTCGAGGACGTGACGCCAGCGTTCAACGCCTACGATCCGACGAACGGCGGCATCGAGGTCGGTCGCACCGGGTGGATCAACTCGGACGAGGTGTACACGGGGGTCGGGTTCGAAGGGGAGGTCGAGGTGTTCCCGACCGACGGGCTCGACCTGTTCGCCAACGTGAGCCTGATGCAGGTGAACCAGAACCTCGCTGGGGTGGTCACTCCGGATCGGTCGTCGTCGCCGCTGCGGCTGAACTTCGGCGCGTCGTACCGCACGCCGTACCGGGTCGACGTGTCGGGCGCGCTGAACTACCTGTCGCCGCAGACCTGGGGCCTGCGCGCGTTCGATCCGGACACCCTGGCGCTCGCGGTGGTGCCGGCGCCGCTCGACGCGCGGGTGCTGGTGTCGGCGCGGGTCGCGGTGCGCCCGTTCGCCGAGGAAGACGTGGAGGTCGCGCTCACCGGGTGGAACGTGACCGAGCTGTTCGGTGAAGGCTTCTACGAGCACCCCGAGGGGCAACCGGTCGTCGGCCGGCTGTTCGGCTCGGTCGGCTGGCGGTTCTGATGGCTGGAGGCACCGTGCGAGGGCTGATCCCAGGGCTGCTGATCGCAGCGCGGTTCGCGGGCTGTGGCTACGAGGCGCCGCTCGACCCGAACGCGTCCCCGATCGTCGGGTCGATGCGCGGGACCCTGCTGTACGTGGGGGAGGGGACGGTCGTGGCCCCGACGTACACGATCCTGTTCCGGGCCGACGAGCCGTCGCCGCCGTACGGCACCGGGTCGCCGGTGACGTTCGCCGCGACCGGTCCGGCGGCGTGGTCCCTCGAGGGCGGGATGCAGTCGGCGCCGTTCTCGTTGACCCGGCTCGCGGAGGACGCGTACCAGGTCAACGCGTTGATGGACGTGGACGGGAACTTCAGCCCGCTGTCGTCGGCGCTCGCGGGCGCGACCTGCGGCGACATCGTCGGCGGGCACCTCGCCGACCTGCAGACCCAGGCCTGGGCGCCGGTCGAGGTGTTCGATCGCCACGTGACCGACGACGTGCCGGTGATCGTGGGCCAGGAGATCCCGATCGAGCGGCCCTCGTTCACCATCGCCACCCAGTCTCTTTCGTTGTCGGCGATCGCGGGTGGCGCCCCGCCGTTGTTCCGCCTGCGGGCGATCCAGGTGAACACGGCGTTCTCGGAGGAGCTGCCGCTCGATCTGGGGCCGGTGTGCGCGCCGAACCCCGATCCGCCGGCGCCGTACCCCCCGTGCGCCGAGCAGCCGGCGTGTGCGTGTGAACTCGCTACGGTCGCGCCGTGTGGCACGGCGTTGTGGGTCCAGGTCAACGACGCCGACCTCGACGGGGTCCCCGATCCACATCCCGATCCGGCGCTCGCGCAGCAGGGGATCCTCGACGTGTGGCCCCGGGTGTACCTGCAGTACGTCGGGCAGGAAGACCCGCCGACGTACGAGTTCGAGGGGCGGCCGCTGCAGGAGCGGTGGGTGGCGCAGGCGTTCCCGCTGCTCGGGGAGGTGGCCACCATCGTCGGCGCCGGCGCCGATCTCCCCACCGCGTTCGCCACGCTCGGCGTGCCGGTGGGCACCCCGTTCCCGACCTACGAGCTGTCGGTCACGTTCGCGCCGGTGCTGGTGCACTACCACGCCGACGGCGCGCTGGTGGGCGCGAGCGGCCCGTACGACGTGGTCGATCCGCTGTCGGCCCCACCCGGGACGGCTCCGGTCGGCGCGTGGGCGGTCACGGTGGTGAACGCGGCCGGCCAGACGTGGACCGTCCCGAACGAGATCGGCCTGCTGTCGCTGCCGTCGACCCACCCGGCGTTCGATCCACTCACTCAGGGCGGCGTGCTCGCTATCCTCGAGTAGCGCGCAGCTGTGGTGCCCCGGAGGACGGCCTGAAGACGCCGTAGATTCGCTCGAACGCCCGCTCCCACTCGGTCGGGTGGTACAGGGTGACGTAGAACGCGAGGGACAGCGGCGAGAACGGGCCGACGTTCATCGTGACGAAGATCGCCGCGTGCATCGCGATCCCGAGCACGACGAACCACTCGCGCACGTGGACCCGGTTGAACGCCGCCCGCACAGCACCGGGGCGCGCGGGGGCCGCCGCGTACCACACCGCGAGCATCCACACCGGAGCCGCCACCTCCCACAGCCAGGTCACGGTGGTGGCGACCTGGGTGAGGGGGAACAGCCACGCCATGAAGCTCATGTCCGCGCGCTGCCACTCGGGCTGCTGCAGGATGTAGTACAGCGCGCTCGCGTCGCCCCCGGGAACCCAGTACGCCGACACCTTCTGCAGTCCGGTGGTGCAGTACATCAGCACCAGCTGCCACACCGCGAGCCACCGCGGGAACGCGAGCACCGAGGCCTGCGGCCACCAGCTGCCGGTGCGCAACCGCGCCGACAGGGACAGCGTGGCATCGCTGCGCGACAGGGCCACCAGCCACAACCCGTTGGTGAGCAGCGAGTCGTACGACCCACCCGAGTGCCCGTTGATGTCGGTGAGGTTCGCCACCAGCAGCAAGGTCACGACCGCGGTGACCCGTCCGCCGATCCCGGCGGTGAGCAGCGCAGCGGCGACCACCGCCGAGCCCGCGAGCGACTCGACCACCAGGCTCGTCGGGCCGCCCATCCACGCCACCAGCCACGGCCCCTCGCCGAGCTTGCGGTACCCGCCGAACGCCGAGTCCTCCCACAGCACCGGCACGAGCCCGTGGCCGATCACCGACAGCAGCGTGTACAGCGTGCACAGGCCGATCGCGATCCGAAACAACGCGGTCGGGGTGGCGTCCTCGGTCGCCCACACCCGCTCGACCCACCGGCCCCACACGTTCATCGGCGGTCCTCCGCGCGCAGGGTGTCCAGGTCTCGCACCTGCTCGAGCTCGCGCTTCTCCTCGACCGGCGTGCCCGCCCGGACCTCTTCGGGTGAGCGGGTGCGGTACCGCACGAACGACACCCGCACCCGGTGGGCGTCGGGGAACGCGTCGGCCGCCCGCCCGGCGACCCAGGTGGCGAACTCCTTGCGGGTGTTGCGGTAGTGCTCCCACCCGTACCGGAACAGCGCCGCGCGGAACCGGTCGTGGTCGAAGTACCCGGCGAGCCAGTCGTGGGTCGAGGAGCGCGCGACGTACACCGGCTCCCACCCGGCGCCCCGGTCGACGTGGATCTCGACCCTCGCGGGGAACCGGTGGGGCGCCACGAACATCTTCCACGATTGCCAGGTGCCGAACGTGTCGAGGTACGGGGCGAGCGGGCGCATCACCACCGCGCGGGCCGACTCGTACCCGCTGGCGAACGCCCACAGGTGATCCTCGAGCTCGGCCTGGGTCCCGGTCCACCCGAACGCGCGCAGGCGGTCGTTCCACGCGCGGAACTCCCCCTGAACGGTCGGCTGGCGCCACGCCGATCGGTTCATCCCGCTGCCCACCGAAGGAAGTGCGCAGAACGTCACCGCGAACAGGTGGAACGCGACGAACGCGGCCACCAGGTGACGGATCACCGGGATCATCCGTCGGTCTGGACCAGGGTCACCCCCGGGAGGAGCTCACCCTCGAGGTCGATCGCCCGCAGGAACAAGCAGTACGGCTGGCCGTCGGGGCACGGCTGACACGGGACGCCCACGCCGGCCGCGAGCTCGCACAGCAGGCCCTGGTCGTCGGGGCTGCCGAGCAGCGTACCGAGGTTCCGGCTGTCGGCCAGGCCCGACAACGTGCCACCGCCGAGCCGCGACCCGTCGGCCGAGAACGTGGCCTGCAGCAGGAAGTCGCTCACCTGGATCTCGGTCGAGTCGTAGGTCAGCGTGACCGAGTCGGCCGGGGCGTCGAGGTACGGCGCCTGCCTGAAGTCGGCCAGCGGGAAGTCCCACGAGGCGAGGCCCAGGTTCTGCCGCACCACCCCGAAGTCGTCGGTCTTGCCGGGCGCCGCGAGCAGGTCGATCTGCACGTCGTCGGCGTGGCGGATCCCGAGCAGGATCGGATCCTGGAAGTAGGTCTGCATCAACCCGCCGAGGATCGGGGGCTCGACCCACTCCGCTCCGACCAGGTCGAGCAGGTACGTGTTCCCGATCAGTGCGCCCGGATCGACCGCGAGCTCCTGGCCGAACGGGCTCGTGTGGAAGGTGATGGTGCGGAACTGGGCGCAGTCGGTGAGCCCGAGGGTGTAATCGGTGTCGGCCGCGAGGAACCCGTCCCAGTCGAGGGTGAACGACAGCCCGGTCTGCTCGTCCCACACGCTGGTGGCGGGGACGCGGGCGCCCGACGCGTCCTGGAGCCACACCTCGTACGCCGCCCGGTTGGTGCTGGCGGTGTAGAACACCGGCCGGTCACGCCAGTACCAGCTGTTCACGCCGTCTTCCGGGGCCCAGGTCACGAACTGGTCGGGGCAGTTCAGCGGGTCGACCGAGCCGGGGGTGGTGGTGAACCACCCGGTGTCGAGCAGCGCCGGCGCGTCGTCGGTCGACTGGCCGGTACACGCCGCGGCGAGCACCGCGCCGATTGTGATCCTCATGACCCCTCCAAGCCGATCTTCAACACGTACCAGTTCGCGGGCCCTTCGCGGCCGTACCGCTCGAGCACCTGGATCCACACCACCTCGGCCCCGGGAGAGTCGTAGGTGCCGATCGGATCGAGCTCGAGCCCGGTGATGCCGCCCTTCATCGCGCAGTCGACGCAGCCCGCGTCTGCGCCCGGGCACGGGTCGCGGCACCCCTCGGGGAGCTTGTTCAGGTCCTCGTCGTACAGGTAGACGGTCAGGTCGGCGCTCGAGAACGTGTCGAACGCGTCCACGTCGATGCTGAGCGTGTGCTTCCCGGCGGGGATCGTGATCATGTACCAGTCGAAGTCTTCGATCGCCCCGTTGCCGTTCATCGTGCCGTACATCGTGTCGCCGGTCACCACCGGGATCGCCTCGTACGCGTCGTCGTTGGGCTCGGTCTCGGTGCGGACGAAGTCGACCGGCGGCTTGGCTTCGGACACGAGCACATCGTAGCCGTACCGCTCGCCGCCGTTGAACGCTTGCTCGGACAGCGCGAGCAGGTACGTGCCGGCCGGCGCGGGGAAGATCAGCGTCCCGTCGCGCGACTCCGGGTCGTCGGGGCGCGCGGCGATCCAGCTCGAGTCCTCGGGCGTGAGCACGAAGCTCATGTCCGCGATCGAGCCGTTCGCGGCGTCGACCTCGACCTTCAGCCAGCTGTCGTCGGCCAGCTCGAACTGCCAGTAGTCGAGATCGAGCGGGGCGTCGATCGCTCCGCACCCCCGGTGCTCCATCGGCAGGAGGTTCGGCGAGGTGAGGGCGTCGTTCGGCTCGGACTCGGGCGCGGCTCACGGAGGTGGCGCCCCGGTGTCGCCGGTCGTCGCGGTCTCGGTCGCGCTG
>JBEBJC010000371.1:0-7499 GCA_040080105.1 Myxococcota bacterium | reverse complement strand
CGACGCGGAACGCGGCCACCGCCCAGGTCCTGATCCCCACCTCATCGCTTGACAGAACTGTAGTGACGTCCCCAACCCTCTCCCCAGAGGGGAGAGGGGCCGGTTAGAGCCGGTGCGAAGCACGTTATCCACAGGTTGAACTCATCCGGGCTGGCTGGCCGGATCAGGAACCACACCCGTCCTCGGGTTCGTCAGGCCCCGGCCCACCGCTCGTGCCACGCCTGAAACATCAGCAGGTCCCACAGCTGGTGGTGGTGGTTGCGCCGCCCGGACAGGTGCGCCTCCCACAGCGCCCGCACCGGCTCGGGCCGCAGGTACCCCTCTCGGCGCAGGCGGGCCGGGTCGAGCAGCGCCTCCGACCAGTCGCGCAGCGGCCCGCGGAGCCACGAGTCGATCGGGACGCCGAACCCCGACTTCTCGCGGTCGACCAGCGCGCGCGGCACGTACCGGTCGAGCACCTGGCGCAGCGCCCACTTGGTCGTGCCGTCGCGCAGCTTCAGCGACAGCGGCAACGTCCACGCGAGCTCGACCACCCGGTGGTCCAACAGCGGCACCCGCGCCTCGAGCGCCACCGCCATCGACGCCCGGTCGACCTTGGTGAGGATGTCGTCGGGCAGGTAGGTGCGCGTGTCGAGCGCCATCATCACCTCGGCGAACGACAGGCCGCCGAGGTCCCCCTGCGCCTGGTCCGCCGCGACCTCCCCGGGCTCGTGCACCAGCAGCGACGACGGGTTCGGGTGGTGCGACACGAGGGCCCGGTACATCTCGGCCTCGGACCGGGCCCCCAGGATACCGGCCAGCTTGTGCGCCTTCTCGCCCGGCACGCGGATCCGCAGCCGCGCCGGCAACGCCGGGGACACCCGATCGAACGCCCGGTCGATCGCCCACGGCGGCACGGCGCGCAACGCGCGGGCAGCGGCGCCGCGCACCGCGCCCGGGGTCCGCCGCGACCCGCGCCACACCCGCGGCGCCCACAGGTGGCGGTTGTACCCGGCGAACAGCTCGTCTCCGCCGTCGCCCGACAGCGCGACCGTCACGTGCTTGCGCGCGAGCGCCGACACCAACATCGTCGGGATCTGTGACGAGTCGGAGAACGGCTCGTCGTAGTACGTGGGCAGCGACGGGATCGTGGCGAGTGCGTCGGCTGGGGTGACGAGCCATTCGGTGTGGTCGGTGCCGAGGTGCTTCGCCACGGCGCTCGCGTGCCGCGCCTCGTCGTACGCCGCCTCGTGGTACCCGATCGAGAACGTGCGCACCGGGCGGCTCGACTGCGCCTGCATCAGCGCCACCACCGTGCTCGAGTCGATCCCGCCCGACAGGAACGCGCCGAGCGGCACGTCGGCCACCATCCGCAGCCCGACCGCCTCCTTCAGCCGGTCGTGCAGCGCGTCGATCGCCTCGGCGTCGGTCCCGGAGAACGGGTTCGCCACCCCCCGCCGCGCGACCTCGAGCGCGGACCAGTACTCTTGCTCGTGCGGCGCGCTCGTCGGGTCGTCGAGGGACAGCAGACAACCGGGCGCGAGCTTCGCCATCCCGTGCCAGATGGTGTGCCGCGCCGGCACGCAGTTGTAGCGGAAGTATGCGGCGAGCGCGCCCCGGTCGACCCGGCGCTCGGCCCCGGGCACCTCGAGCAGCGACTTCAACTCCGAGCCGAACGCGAACGTGCGCCCGATCCGCCCGTAGTACAGCGGCTTGATCCCGAGCCGGTCGCGCGCGAGCCACAGGCGGCGCTCCCGCGTGTCCCACGCGGCGAACGCGAACATCCCCACGCACCGGCGCACCGTGCCGGGTACGCCCCACGCTTCGAACCCGGCGAGCAGCACCTCGGTGTCGGAGTGCCCCCGGAACGGGTAGCTCCCGAGCTCGGCCCGCAGCTCGGCGAAGTTGAACACCTCGCCGTTGTAGGTGAGCACGAACCGGCCCGACGCCGACGTCATCGGCTGGTGGCCGTGCGGCGACAGATCGACGATCGCGAGCCGACGGTGCCCGAACCCGACGCCGGCCTCGGGCTCGACCCAGCTGCCGAACGAGTCGGGGCCACGGTGCGCGACCGCGTCCCGCATCCGGTCCACCACCGGCCCGAGCTCGGCTCGAACCGTCGAATCTGCGCTCCACACCCCTGCGATCCCACACATCGTTCGTGCCCGTCCCGCGTCCGGCCGTATCCGGTCGCTCGGCGGCCCGCCTGGTTACGGCCCCACCGGAGGGCCGCGTGAACACCCGAGCGATCGGCGCGGCGGTGGGGGCCGCGCTCGGCGTCACCGTGGGCGGGCTGTGGTGGTGGGTGTGGGCGTGCCGGATGTGCGCGCCCGGCCTCGAGCTGTTCGCCCCGATGTCCGCGGCGGGTCTGTTCGGGGCGGTGGCCGGCGCGCTGCTCGCGCCGCGGCGCGACGCCGACGGCCGGCTGTACTGAACGAGGGGGCCGCGACCTTCTACGAGCGGCGCGGTCTGGTCGCCCTGACCGACCAGTGGCTGCGGCGCATGGTTCTCGACCTGAAACCGCTGGTTCCACCACGCGGCCGCTGACGCAGCGGGTGGTGCACCCGGAGGGATTCGAACCCCCAGCCCTCGGATCCGAAGTCCGATGCTCTGTCCGGTTGAGCTACGGGTGCCCGCCCCCAAGAATGCCCGGCACGACCGGAGGCGGCCACCCCGTTAAGCCACCGCCGAGGGCGAAACGTGATGCGGATGGTCGTCGGAGTGGCGTTGGGGGCGGCGTTGGCGTGCTCGGGGCTCGGGACTCCGGAGGCGCCGCCGGCGCCCACCGGACCCACCCGGACCGAGCGCAGCGGAGAGGTGGTGCCGGCGAGCTTCGCCGTGTGGTCGTGGGACGGCGAGTGCCACCTCGATCAGGTGACGGTGGGGGCGGGGACCGCGCCGGTGCGGTGGGCGAGCTCGGGCATGCCGTGCCCGAAGTCCGCGTTCGTCAGCTGGACCGACTCGCGGCTCCTGTTCGCCGACGAGGCCGGCCTGATGGTCGACGTGGCCGACGGGCTCCAGGGCGGCCCCGGGGAGCAGGTTCAGCTCGCGGTGTGGGTCGGCGACACCCTGCACGCGTGCGGCAAGGTCGACGTCGAGGTGAAGCGGTCGAACAACGACGTGGAGGCGGACTACGGCGGGCGTAAGCTGCTCGGGTACGCCCCCCCGGACGCGGGTGAGCCGTTCGTCGCGGTGCACTGGGTGAAGAGCGGCGAGGAGTGGACCGAGGCGTCGGCCGAGATCGTGTCGGCGAAGGCGGCGGACGGTCCCAGCTGGCCGGCGTGCGCCACGATCAACGACTGGCCGAAAGACGTGGGGTTCGCCCTGTCCGACGGGCCGCGGCCGGCGTCGTCGGACTGGACCCCGGCGGTCGTCGAGGACCTGCCCGAGCTGTCGGCGCTCGCCCCGGGCGCGTGGTTCGTCGACACCACCCGCACGGTCGCCGCGCAGGGTCAGCCGGGCCCTGGCAAGTACGCCGCGTACTTCGGCGGCAAGTGGCAGATCGTGTACCCGGGCACCGACGCGCGCGGGTTGTGGGTGCTCGACGACTTCCTGGCGGTCCGCGACGGGGAGGGTGGGCTCACCGTGCTGTCGCGCCGCGACGGGAAGCTCGCGTACGAGCAAGCGGCGGCCACGCTCGCGATGCCGTGGCCCGAGGGCGGCCCGGCGGCGCCGCCGACCCCTGCAGAGGCCGAGGAGCCGGAGGGCGAGCCCGAGGACCCGGCCGATCCGGTCGAGTCGGCGGACCCGCCGATGCCGACCCCGCGGCCTTCGCCGACCCCGCGCCCGACCCCGGTCCGGCCCGGCGACCCGAGCAAGGTCGGCAAGTCCGGAAAGGCGAAGGCCAAGGCGGGGAAGGGCGGCAAGGCGCCCTGATCAGCGGGTCTCGACGAACTCGAGCAACAGGTCCTGATCGGCCACCGGGAGCGCGTCGAACGCCGCGCGGATCGCGGCCGCCTCACCCTCGTGCCGGGCGATCGCCTCGCGGATGGTCAGGGCCGTGCCGTCGTGCATGTACGGCGCGGTGGTGGCCATGCCCCACAGCGGCGGCGTGCGGAACAGGGTGCCCACCGCCAGACCGTCGTCGATGCCGACCGCGCCGAGCGGCGCGACCGAGTGCAGCAGCAGGTCGGTGTACGCGAGCGCGGGGAACCCTTCGCCGGAGCCCGGGATCTCGGGCAGGTGGCAGCTGTCGCACCCGACCGCGGAGAACAGCTCGGGGCCACCGGCCACGTCGGCCACCGGCATCGGCGGCGCGAGGTTCTCGATGAAGAACGCCAGGTCGTCGATCTCGGTGGTGGACAGCTCGGGATCGGGGACCAGGTCGTCGTCGGCGAGCGCGCCGTAGGTGTAGCCGGCTTCGGTGGGCACGGTGATGCCGACCTCGGCCGACATCGCGTCGCGCACGAACTCGCGCACGCTCGGGACCTGCGCCTTCCACCCGAGGCGGCCGACCCGGCCGTCACCGAGCTCGTGCACCACCCCGCGGATGCCGTCCGCGTCGAGGTCGTTCGGATCGGCGAGGGCGCGGATGTCGTCGGCGGAGATCGCGGACAGCAGCCCGAGCCCGAGGGTGGTGGGGGTCTGGCGCATCTCGAACACGTTGTGCTCGTCGGTGTGCTCGCGGCGCGGCTGCCCGGCCACGCTCAGCTTGTGCAGGATCGTCCCGTACGGCGGAGCGGTGAACGCGCCGTTCACGTCGAGCGTGCCGTGGCGCATCACGTTCACGTCGAGCGGGCCGGCGCCGCCCACCGTGGGCTGACCCACGCCGTCGAGCGGGTCGAAGTGACACGCGCGGCAGCTGTCCCCGTTGAACAGCGGCCCGAGCCCGCGCCCGGCCCCGAAGTCGAGGTCGAACAGGGCGCGGCCGGTGATCCACCGGTCCTCCGCCGCCGCGTCGGCCAGCGGCAGCGGCGCGCCGGGCGTCCCGTCGGCGGGGATCGGGGCGTTCGGCGGCAGCAGGCCCGGGCTCGCCTGGGCGGCGCCGCCGAGCGACATCAAGAACGCGACCAGGTCCGCCTGCTCGTCCGGCGTGGCCGACGTGAACGCGATCCGCGACAGCTCGGCCTCCCCGCCGTGCCACACGATCGCCTCTTCGAGGGTGTCGGCCCGGCCGTCGTGCAGGTACGGCTCGGCGGCGGCGATGCCCCACAGCGGCTGGGTGCGGAACTCGGAGCCGGTCGACTGCCCCATCACGATCCCGTCGGCGAGGTCCGGGCCGAGGTCGTGCAGCAGCAGGTCGGTGTACGCGGGCACCATCCCGCGCGCCCCTTCGAGCATCCGCACGTGGCAGCCGTCGCACCCGAACGTGTCGAACAGCGCGTCACCCCGCAGCGCGGCGTCGCTCGGCGACGCGTCGGGCCGCGGCGGGGCCAGCAGCATCGCGAACACGGTGAGGTCGAACACCTCGTCCGGGGTCAGCTCCGGGTCCGGCACCGCGTCGGTGTCGGTGTGGGCGGGCTCGACCACCGCACCGACCCACGACGGCTCACCGAACGTGAGGTCGATCGGGAGCAGCAGGTCCTGGTCGCGGGTGAGCGGGTCGGACGTCATGCTCGCGTGGTTGTTGATCGGGTCGCGCACGAACCCCTGCACCGTGACCTTCTGCAGCTTCCGCCCGAACCGGCCGACGTGGCCGGCGATGAGGTTCGCCCGGCCGCTGATGCCGTCGCCGTCGAGGTCGTCCGGGTCTTCGTTCGCCAGGATCGCGTCGTCGAAGATCTCGGCCAGGGCGCCCGAGCCGAACATCGGCATCGCGGAGCGGTGGTCGATGGTGTTCGAGCCGTCGACCAGGCCGGGCCGCAGCGGCCCTTCGAGCCCGTAGCTCGTGACCACGCCGCCCTTCGGCGCGAGCACGAACGTGCCGGCGTCGGTGGTGCCGTGGAGGAAGAAGTCGCGGTACCGCGGGCCCACGCCGCCCATCACCGGGCCCTCGTGACACGCGGCGCACGACACCACGTTCAGCGTGGGGCCGAGGCCGTCGGCCGGGGTGAACCGCTTGAGCGCCAGCGCGAAGCCGCGGTCGAACGCCTCGAGATCCTCAGGGGTCGCGTACGGGGCCACGTCGCCCAACGTGTCGACGAAGATGTCGGCGATCTCGACCGGCGTGCCGGTGTCGGTGTCGGCGTCGCTGTCAGCGTCGGCGTCGGCGTCGGCGTCGGCGTCGCTGTCCGAGTCGGCGTCGGCGTCGGCGTCGCTGTCCGAGTCGGCGTCGGCGTCGGCGTCGGCGTCGTCGGTGGTCCCGGTGTCGTCGGGCTCGGGCGGATCGAAGCACGCGACCGCGGGCCAGCACGCGAGGCACAAGGTCGCCAGCAGGCGCGGCCGGGCGATCCAAATGGTGGACATGGGTGTTCCCCCCCAGAGAATGTGGACTGCGGCGGAGTTCTTCGCCGCCGCCCCCTTGTGTTCCCCGGCGATCCCGAGGGCACCCCCTTAGACCTGAGATCTAAGGGCTCCAAATCGGTGGTCACGAAACCGCTTCGTCGCCGGGTGTACGGCTCCGGGGTCCGAGGGGCGCCAGAACGCAGGCTTGACGAACCTCCCAGGGCAGGGAACGTGTCCGACGCACCCATGCGCACCCCACCGACCCACCGCCCGTGGTTCGGGCGCGAGCTCGCCCTCGAGGGCTTGCGCGCCCGTTTGGAGCGAGTCGAGACCCTGGTCGTGACCGGCCCTCCCGGCGTGGGGAAGTCGCGGCTCGCCGCCGAGCTCGCCGCCACGTGGGTCGGGCCGGTCGTGTGGTGTGACCTGGCCGAGATCGGCGAGCCGGACGAAGTGGCGGCGCGGATGTCCGCGGGCCTGGGGCCTTTCGACGGCGCGGAGGGGCCCGCCGACGCCCTGGTGGTACTCGACGACGCCGACGCCGCGTCGCCGGCGCTGCCCGACCTGCTCGCGGCCTCCTGGCGCCGCCCCGGGACCACCTGGCGGTGCGTGGTGACCACCCGGACCCGGCTCGACCACCGGTTCGAGAACTTCGTGGTCGAGCCGCTCGACCCCAGTGCGTCCCTCGCGCTGTTCCTCGACCGGGTGCGCGGGTGCGTGCCCGGCGGCTCCGATCTGTCCCCGGAGCGGGTCGGCCCGCTGCTCGCCCACCTCGAGGGCCTCCCGCTGGCGATCGAGCTGGCGGCGGCGGGCGCTCGGGTGGTGCCGCCGGGGCGGTGGGCCGACGACCTGGTCCGGTACGTGGCGCGCGCTTCGTCGACGGATCGGTGGCGGTCGGTGGCGGCGGCGGTCGCGGCGAGCTTCGACGCGCTCCCCCCGAGCCACCAGGGCGCGCTGGTGGCGGCGGGCGCATTCCACGGCCCGTTCGACGCCGCGCAGTTCGAACAGGTCGCCGACGCGCCGGTGTGGGTGCTCGAGGATCTGCTCGACGCCTCGCTGGTCCACGGGGTGGAGGTCGGCTGGTTCCGCTTGCTCGCGCCGATCCGGAGGTTCGTGCAGGACCTGCCGGCCCCCGACGAGCTCCCGGCCAAGTTCGCCGCCGCGGGCGACCACCAGCGCTCGGTCGGCCGCGGCGGCGG
>JBEBJC010001521.1:0-1527 GCA_040080105.1 Myxococcota bacterium | reverse complement strand
CCCTCCCGATCGCCCCCGACGCGAGGGTCGCCGAGGTCGCAGGGGACCTCGCCGCGGCGTTCGACCCCACGGACTGGCTGAGGGTGGGCGTCGGGGGCGGGTTGGCGGTCCGCGACTTCCTCCAGTACGGCGACCGGGTGTCGCGGGCGGCGACCCCCCGCGGGTCGATGTCGGCGGAGCTCGGCTGGCCGGTCGGGCCGGTCGTGCTCCGGGCGGGCGCCGCGCTCGAGCTCGACCTGGCGCCGACCCGGTTCGTCGACGCCGACCTGGAGGTCCCGCTCTCGCCGCTCGCCCTGCGTCCGATGATTCGCGCCCAGATCCGAACCTCCCGGCGGGGTGTGTACATCGGTGGAGCAGAGGCGCGGGACCCGTGACGCACCTCGGTTCAGCTGGATTCCAGGCATTGTCCGCCCGACTCCGTCGGCGCGGGCGATCCGCAGGACGGAGTCCGAGGACCAACCACTCATCGACGGTCCGACATCGGATCCGGGGGCTCTCCATGCGCTCGTTCTTCCTGTCTCCCTGCCTGCTCACCGCCTGCACCACCCGGGTCGCGTTCGACGACATCCAGATCGACGCGGGAGGTGACGAGGTCGAGCTGCCCGGCGGTGAGGCCGACCCCTCGGACCCCGCCGACGCCCAGGGCCCGCTCGAGCTGTACAGCTCGGGCTTGAGCTGCGTGTCGACCCACGAGGTCGAGTACCGGGTGGTCACGTCGGGCGTGGCGACGGAGGTGTGGCTGTTTCAGCAGGAGACCGCGAACAACCCTCCGAACTGGTCCGAGAACCACACGTTGGAGCTGGTGGCGACGGGCGACGAGACGGTGTACGAGCGGGCGTTGTTCGACGGGTCCGGCATCGACTACGACCCGCTGGTGCAGCAGCAGGACCGCAGCACGCTGTTCGACTGTCAGACCCTGCTGACCGCGCCCGGCATCTTGTCGTTCGCGGTCGCCCTGGTGGTCGAGGGGGAGGTCGCGGATTGCATCGCCTACGGGGGCGACCCCGAGGCGATGATCGGCGCCTCACTCGACCGGTACACCGAGCCGGTGTTCGACCTGTCGACCTGTCGGATCGTCTCGGAGTGACGACCGCGGGCGCAGACTCAGCGCCCGTCGACCAAGCGGAACCCGAAGCAGACCTCGTGCTCACTCGGGATACACGGCGCCGGCCCCTCCTCGGAGGTGGCGCTGTCGTCCCTGTCACACGCCCAGAACGTGCGGCAGTGGGTGAGCTCGATCGCCGGACCCGAGGGCGCGAACGGCCGATCCTTCAGCGGGAACGTCAGGATGTCCACGCCCTTCGGCAGCACGAGACCCGACAAATCGAGCAGCACCTGCGGGTCGGCCAGCACCTTCGCCTGGATTTCCTCGTTGGTGCAGGCGTAGTCCATCGCGCCGCTGAGCTGGGTGGCGAGCGCGTCGAGCTCCCCATCCTGCGCGGTCGCGACCTCGGGCCGCGCGGCGACGGCTGCACAGATCAACGCGGCGATCCCCATCACTCGTACCTTCACGAGCACCTCCACCCC
>JBEBJC010001520.1:0-1527 GCA_040080105.1 Myxococcota bacterium | reverse complement strand
GCGGGGAGGGGAGCGGGCCGAGGACGCCCTCGGCGCGCTCGAGCGGGCGGATCACGGCGCAGAGCTGCCGCTGGTGCAGGCGACGCCACAGATCCGGGCCGTCGCCGGGTGGATCCGGGGCCTCGGCGCCGGACCTTAGGGCCCTCCGAACGATGAACGATCCCGTTGGGAGCCCGACAGGAGCGCTCGTCGTGAGGCGGGCCTTAATGACGGGCGGCTCGGTTTCATGCGGAGGGGCGAGCGGCGGGCGGTACGACCGGGGTGGAGGTCAGCCGTGGTCGACATCACCCGCTCCGTGTACGACACGATCCGCCAGGGGGGCCTGGCGTTGGTCCCCACCACCGCCGGCTACGGGCTGCTCGCGATGCGGGCAGCGGCGGTCGAGCGCCTGTACCAGGTCAAGGGGCGCCCGCCGGGGCGGCCGTGCGTGACGGTCGCCACCTGGCCGATCTTCGACGCGATCGCCGCCGGGGTCGACCCGGCGCACCGGGCGTGGGCGGAACAGATCGCGCGCGAACACCCGCTCGCGCTGGTGACCCGTTTCGACGCTGCGGCGGTCCCGATCGCCCGGATGGAGGCCGGCGCGCTCGAGCGGTGCACCAAGGACGGCACGCTGGCGTCGTTCCACCGGGCGGGCGCGCTGGTGTGCGGCGTGGCGGAGCTCGCGTTCGCGGATGGCGAGCTGGTGGTGGGCTCGAGCGCGAACGCGTCGGGCGCCGGGAACAGCCACCAGCTCGACGAGGTGCCCGAGCAGATCCGGGCCGCCGCCGACGTGACCGTCGACCAGGGCCGGACCCCGCTCGCCCACCTCGGGCGGGCGGCGACCACGATCCTCGACCTCACCACGGGCACGTTCCTGCGCCGGGGGCTGCAGTTCGAGGCGATCGCGCAGCGGTGGGAGCGGGTCGGCGCTCCCCTCCGGGGGGCGGGGCACCCCTCGGTCGCAGAGGTCCCGGTTCGGTAGTGCCCGTAGGGCAACCACGACCCGCGCCTCCGAGCGAGGACGCCGCGTACCACCCGTCAGCAACCCGCGGGCTGGGTGGTGAGGGAGTAGGAGCAGGAGCTCCCCGCCCAACCTGGGGTGAAGGTGCTCTTCCCACAGAGGTCGCCGGTCTGGGTGCCGCCGCCGGTGGGGGCGTTGGAGGTGGCAGGCTCCCACAGGGTGTCGACGGCGTTGGGCAGCTCTTGGGTGAGGGCAGCGTCGACGGCGTACAGCGCGTCGCTGCCCGCGCCGGAGGTGGGCCCGCCACACAGGAGGTCGGAGTTGAGTCCGCCGTACAGAGTGTCGTTGTCTCCACCGCCGCGGAGGGTGTCGTTGCCGTCCTCTCCGTACAGGGTGTCAGCGCCGGTGCTGCCGATGCACACGTCGTCACCGGTACCGCCGTAGATGGCGTCGTTGCCGGCTCCGCCGTCGCAGGTGTCTTCGCCGCCATCTCCCTCGAGGAGGTCGACGCCGTCGCCGGCGTCGAGGGTGTCGTCGTCGGCGGAGGTGCCGCCGCCGAAGCAGTCGAACCCGCACAGCTGGTC
>JBEBJC010000370.1:0-7514 GCA_040080105.1 Myxococcota bacterium | reverse complement strand
GGACGTGGGTGGGCTCGACCGGGTCGCTCAACGTCGCCGCGTGTGTCCCGAGCCCCGACGATCAGCTGCTCGACCGGTTGAACCTCGACCTCGAGCTGGTGTTGTTCGATTTGGACGACCAGCCGATCGACCTCGGCGTGGGCGGCGACGCCACCGGGGTGAACGTGTTGTGGGGCACCGTGTCGGACTGGGACGGGGTGACGAGCTGGAGCCAGGGCGCCACGTTCGTGTACTTCGACGGCGGGACCTCGTCGTTCTCCGAGCTCGACAAGCAGGGACGGCTGGTCGGGACCGTGGACGTGACCGTGACCGACCCTGCCGGAGCACCGCTGCAGGTCTCCCTCGACCTCAGCTGGTAGCGGCCGTGACCCGCGCCGAGCTCCTGTCCTTCCTGCGCGGCCACCGGTACGCGGTTCAGGCGACCGTCGGAGCCCACGGTCCACAAGCGGCGACCGTCGGGTTCGCGGTCGCCGACGACCTGCAGTTCGTGTTCGACACGCTCGGCACCAGCCGGAAGTTCCACAACCTGCAGCGGAGTCCGGCGATCGCGCTGGTGATCTCGGACGACCACCACACGGCACAGATCGAGGGCGTCGCGCGCCAGCTGCTCGGGCCCGAGCTCGACTGGGCGCTGCCGGTGTACGACCGGGCGTTCCCCGACGGACCGTCGCGACGGGCCTGGCCCGACCTGGTGTACGTGGGCGTCCAGCCGACCTGGATCCGGTACTCGGACTTCGTCACCGATCGGATCGTGGAGCGCCCGTTCGAACAATGGTCCTGAGACCGCCGATCCCCTCCGATCGGGGGAGCTCCGTGGCTGCCGTACCCCCTGGGGAGATAGGCGGCGCCCCAGACCCGACCCGGAGAAGGCATGTCGAACCTCAACCGTCCCTATTGGTACGAGCTCATGACCACCGACACGGACGCCGCCGTTCGCTTCTACGGCGCGGTGGTCGGCTTCACCGCCGAGGCGTGGCCCGACCCGCAGGTCCCGTACACCCTGTGGATGACCCCCAGCGGCCCGCCCTCCGGCGGCGTGTCGCCGCTCACCGAAGAGATGACGCAGGCAGGGCTGCCGCCGCACTGGTCGGGGGTCGTCGCGGTGGCGGACGCCGACGCGGTGGCGGCCCGCGCGGTCGCGTTGGGGGGCGCGGTGTTGTCGCCCCCGATGGACGTACCGGGCGTCGGCCGGTACGCCACGCTCGCGGACCCACAGGGCGCCTCGTTCGGCGTGATGCAGAGCGCCACCGAAGAGGGCCCGAGCGCGCCTCCCGGGGCGATCGGCACGGTCGGCTGGAACGAGCTGTGGACGAGTGATCCGGAGGCGGCGGTGGCGTTCTACCGGGCGTTGCTCGGGTGGCGGTCGGTCGGCGCGATGGACATGGGGCCGGCCGGCACGTACCACATGCTGGCGCCCGAGGGCGAGGAGGCGCCGGGGGTCGGCATCGCGCGGCTGATGGAGGGCCAGCAGCGGCCGGCCTGGCTGTACTACTTCGTGGTCGCGAGCGCCGACGCGTCGGTGGCGATGGTCACGGCGGCGGGCGGCAAGGCGCTGATGCCGGTGATCGACGTGCCGGACGGCGGGCGAGCCTGTGTGTTCGCCGACGACCAGGGCGCGTCGTTCGGCCTGTTGAGCCGGTAGGCTACCCCGACCCGGGGGGGACGAGGTCACTCGGGCTGAGCGTGACCGCCAGCGCCGGGTACTCGAAGCCCAGCTCGCGGTTCTCGCGCCGCCGCAGGTCGAGGACCTGCCGCGCCTGGGCCTCGTCCGCCAGCTGCAGCGGGGTGCCGTCCTCGAGCAGGGCCGCCCCGCCGCGGTGCCGCACGAAGGTCTTCGACCGGCGGAGCGTGACCCCGAGCCACTCTCCGCCGGGGTCCGCCGAGCGATCGAGCACGATCTTGTGCCGGAACCGCCGGTTCGTGTCGACGGAGAACACCACCACGTGGTGGTGGAGCAGCGGGACCTCGAACGTGCCGCCGCCGGGCTCCTTCGACTCCACCACCAGCACCCGCCGGCCCGCCGCCCGCTCCGGGTCGGCGTAGCACGAGTACACCGCGATCGACGACCCGGGCTCCAGGTCCTGCGCCTGGTCGGAGTGGGCCCCCATCGTGGCGTATTCGGGGGTGTACCGCTCGATCAGCGCGTTGTCGAACCCCGGAGGGAGTCCCGCCGCAGCGCAGATCCGGCGGGCCAGCTCCTCGTGGGCGGGGGCGAACCGCTGCGCCGGCGACGTGTACCGGGTGGTGGTGCGCACGAGCGGCGTGCCCCGGACCTCGTCGGGGCGCACGAGCACCGCCCCGTGCCGTCCGCGCCCCACCGCCTCGAACCGGACCGCCGCCGACAGCGCCTCGAACGGGTCCTCCTCCCACCGGGGCAGGGCGTACGACGGGAACTCGTCGGCCGGGTCGTACGACGGGGCCAGGGCGTCCCCCTCGTTCATGCTGAACGGGAACCGGTCGCCGTAGTCGATCGCCGCGTCGGTCCGGTTCTCCTCGGCGTACAGCGCGCGCAGCCCGTCCATCCCCTCCGGGGTCGGCGGCTCCAGCGGCGTGCGCCCGCCCTGTCCGACGAGGTGCGTGTGGCCGTCGGCGTGCACCGCCCGCCTCGACGAGCAGCGCACCACGTACCCGAGGCGGGTGGGGAGCTCGGCCGCGTCGAGCGGCGAGGGGCGGATCTCGTGGGTGTACGCCCGGTTGGTCGACAGCGGCAGGAAGAACACCGAGCCTGGGTAGAGCGGCACGGTGAACCGCGCCGGCAGCGTGCATCCGGGACGCTCCGCGACCTGCGGCTTGAGCCGGAACATCAGGCGGGTCAGCGCGCTCACGCCGTCCACGCCCCAGTCGTACGGGTCGTCCGCCAGGGGCGCCAGCCCGTCCAGCCGGTCGTAGAACGTGCAGAACGCCATGATCCCGTTGCGAGGCATGTCCTTGGTCTTGTCGGCGTGCGACTGGATCTTGGCCTTGGTCTGCCGGTGGTCCCCGGTGGCGGGGGTGTTGTGGTAGATCTGCGCCAGCACGTGGTTCAGCGGCGCCGCACCCGCGAACAGGGCGCTCGCCTCGACGTTCAGCGCGCCCACCAGGCGCCGGTCGGTCGCGCGGAAGTTCTCGGTCGGGCCCGACAGGTTGGTCGAGCACCGCAGCAGGTGGAACCACAGCTCCTGGCCGCGCCGCTCGACCGGGGTGAGGTACAGGCCGGTGCGGTGGGCCTGCCCGGGCTTGGTGGACTCGGTGAGGTGTTGGAACACGTGCTCGGCCCGCACCTGGTGGAACACCTCGGCCGACGGGTCGAGCCACCGCCGGATCCACACCCCGACGCCGTGCACCTGCACCGGGATGCGGCCGACGTCGACGACCTGCCAGCCGAGCGCCTCGAATGGCAGGTCGCGGTCGACCGACGTACACCGCTCACCCACCACGAACACCCGCGCCGCCCGGCGGAGGTCGAGCGCGCGGGCGCGGGCCAGGTCGCCGCACAGGTACACGGTCTTGCCGGTGAAGTCGGGCGGCGCGGCGAGGTCGGCGGGGGTGACCACCGCGCCCCCGAAGCCGTCGATGCCCCCTCGGTCGTCGAGCACCACCAGCACCTGGTGCGTGCCGACGATCTGCGCCTCGGACCCGCCCATCTGCCCCCCGCCCGAGCATACCGTCAATCGAGGCCGCTCCGGCGACGGCGATTCGGTAGGCGAGATTCCGGCCGCAACGCGCTCTGGTACAAGCTCAAGGAGACGCACGCGGATCGTCAGCGACCCGCGCGCAAGGGGGTCCGCGTGGATGAAGTTGCGAAGCGGCTGGCCGATGAACACCACTGGCTCCGATACGCGGCACGGCATGGCGACCGGAGCTTGGCAAGGCAGATCGTAGCGGCCTGGGTCAGCTACGCGGTGGGGAGGCCTGCCACGGCCTCCAAGCTCCGCAAGGCAGGGTGGCTGGAGGTGAAGTGGAACGACCCGCAGGCGGGGCCGCGCGCGAGCCGCTTCCGCTTCGAGGACGTGGTGGAGGTGGTGGTCGCCTCGGGCGACGTCGATGAAGTCGCGCTGGGCCTGCCCCCGATGACGAGCAAGTCGCTGCCGTCGGACTTCCACTACGCCCACAACATCCCGCCCATGATGGATCACACCGGCACGTTCAAGGTCAGCGCGGTTGGCTCGTTGGGGGCGGCCTTCCCGGTGAGGCCGACGCTCGACCGGGAGGGCATGTTCTTCACGTCGTTCGAGGGCGTCCTGTATGAGAATGTCGTCGAGCTACACAACCGCCTCGTGATGAGCAGCGACGGCTTGCTCATGAGGGGTCACCGTTGGTTCAACGACCTCCGGGTGCTCGTTAACGACGTTGTGGCCGCCGTTGATATCGCGTTGAGCTACCTTTATTTGCTCGGCGAGTACGCCCCCAAGGCCGGCTGGCGGTTCGACCGGGACAAGCTCGGGCCACGCCACGGGCGAAGGATGAAGGACAAGCTTGCCTGGGTCCATGCCATCACGGGACAGCACCTCGACGCAACGGAGGGGCGCGCGGCCTTCGACGAGCTGCGCGAGTTGCGGAACCACCTCAACCACTTCGATCCGCCATGCGTTGCCTACTCGGTTGACGACGCGGCCCACTGGCTGAACCTCATGCCGGCGGTCGGCAGGCTTCTCTGGCAGATTCGGCGCTGCATGAACGAGCCGCTTTCGCGACTGCTCGTGCGCTGGCTCCTTCTGCGCCCGGTCGTGGTGGTGCCGGTGGATCCGGGCCGTCACCGTCCGGCCCAGCTCCCCAGGGCCGGGTACGCCAGTACGCGTTGGCCACCGACGCCGTAGCCTACTCGGACCCTTCATCGCCAGCGCCTTCTGCGCGATGGCGGCCGGCGCCTCCGTGTAGGCGGGCGTCCAGCCGACCTGGATCCGGTACCCAGACCTCGCCACCGATCGGATCGTGAAAGCGCGCTGAAGACGTCCACGCCCAATGTGGGCGGGAAGCGGCTACTCGACTGTCGTCGACAGATGGTCGAGATCGAGAGGATCACTGCCGACAAAGTCCTCGGCCGTCATCTCCTGAAGAGTGACGATCTGGCCGTCGATGCTCACGAAGCGGCCTGTTTCGGAAACGAGCTTCAGCCAGTCCTTGAGGAGGTCCGCCCAGCCCTTGCCCATGCCTTCCAAGGTGGCGTCTGCGTCGTCACGGATGAACCAAAAGAAGATCTCCGTCGACTCAGCGGCCCACGACGGCGACGCGCAAACGCGAATCTCGCGCAGCGCACGAAGTCCCCGGCCCTCGTCCGTGTCTTTATCGTGCTTGTCCCCGAGGCGCGCTTGCAGCTTCTTAGCGAGAGCCGTGAAGTCGTCGGGAAACGCGAACCTGACCCGCTTGCGAGCCAACGCCTGCGCGAACGTTCGGGCGTCCACATCGCAGGTGTATCCCGGCGTCCGCTTCCACGACGCGACGATCGATTTCTCGACGGTCATCACGCGATCGAGATCTGCGACAAGCAGCTGATTCTCAAGGACCGGCAGCGTCGCGTGAGCAGGCCTTCTGCCTCGCTTCACCTGGTGCAGGTGATCTTTGCTGACGCGCACGAGCGGCGCCACCTCGACGAAAGGACGGTCCACGCACGTGCGAACGACGTCGCAGGTCTGCGTGACGACGACCAGGCCCTGCACCTCGGAGGTGAGCGCCTGGACGCCACTCCCCGCTTGTGCGGCAGCCTCGGAGAGTGGCAGCGCGCCATCGCCAACGTGTATGAACCACCGCTCGTCGAGCGCGAGATCACCCTGACGCCACTCCTCAAGTGACGCATCGATGCGCTTCACCTCATCGGAGTCAGGGGCGAGCGGCGCCACTACTTACTCCGGGAAGTCGCGATCGGCTTCGCGGCGAGGAGGCGGCCGCTGGTCGGATGGATGCGGTCCTGGAGTGCCCCGACGAGTTCATCGGGAGGACGGGGAGCTCGTGCAGCTCGCGCCTCCTCCGAGAGTTTTGGTGGCGAGATAGGTCGTCCGTCGCGGGGCCCCAGATGCGAGAGAGCACGCTCGTACTCACCATTGACGAGAAGGTCGAAGGGTATGCTGCCGTCTTCACCAACGCCGAGCAGCGCCGCTCGATTCTTACTGGCAGCGCCACGAGAGATCTTTCGCAAGACCGCGAGGACTCGCTGAAGGTGCTCCTCGTTGCTCCGCGACATCGGCTTGCCGCTCGCCCAGAAGTGAAGCGACCGACGGCTCACGCTGAGCATCCGCGCGAGTTGGTGCCAGGTGAGACCGCTCATGCGACGCAGCTCGCCGATCGCGGCGCCAGCTGGTTGCGCCGGGGGGACGCTGACGCCGGCCGTCGTCTGCTCAACGGACCGTTCCGATCGCCAGACCATGTCAGGATACGCGGTCGAAGTACCCATCCCGGCGAGCATGCAGCCCACGAGGATGGGCTCTCTCACCTGACGCATCAGCATCGGGCCTGCAGCCGATGTCGAGTTGAACACTTGGCGCGTCTCGAGGCTCGTCACGGCTGGCCTCCATAGCGCACGAGGAACTCGTCGGTCATCGCCCAACGAAACACCGTGTAGATGCGCTCGGCATAACGCTGCGCCCGTTCGACGACCCGGTCCACGACGAACGGGGTCGGAGTGGCGCTGAACATGTCGAGGTCGAGAAGCCAGCTCTTCTCCGTCGCCGGCTCGATGGCGGCGGGGTCGACGGTTGCGCCCGGCGGGAGAAAGCCCCAGCGCGCCAGGACGCGTGCATCGTCGACCGCGAACATCGATTCAGAGAGGGCGTGTGAAGCATGCGTGGCGGCGACCGTCCCGGTGATCCCTCGGACCTCGGCACGGACAAGCCTGGCTATGTCGTCGACCGCAGACCCCGTGATGCGATCGATGTACCGGACGCCGAGACGATCGACCTGCGCGGGTTTGATGTGCTCGTCCAACGCCGTCGCGACCTCCTTCAGGCGGCCTAAGAGGTCCGAACGGCTCAAGTACTTCGTGGTCTCGAGCGCCAAGAACTCGGGGGTGAGAGACACGCGCCAGTGACCGTCCGTGTCGCCGAACCGCCAAGCGATCTGCGGCCTAGCGGGGGCAAGCACCGCAGGACCAAGAAGAATTCCCTGGGTCTGCTCCTGCCGGAGCACGGGGTACTTCGCTCGGATTGCCTCCTGGAAAGGAGCGACGAAGTCTCGTTGCTCGACGGAAAGGATCTCCGGAAAGCGCAGCTGGGCGATGACCCGCACCAGAGGGGCGTCCTTTAGGGGTACCTCCGCAGGCAGCGGAGCTACGAGCGGGTCCACGTGCGAACTCATGAGGCTACACTAATCACCAGGCGGGCCGTTGTGAAGTAGAGTGTGAAGTGCACGAGACATTTGTCGGTCCTCGGACTCCGTCCTGCGTGACCGCGCACCCGAAACCTATGCCTCCTCGGTTTTCAACCTCGGCTGCCCCCCGCTCGAGCATACACCACCGGGCGCTCACGTCGAGCTCACGACGTAACCGCAGTGGCGCACCCAGGACGAGCACAGGTCTGCGGTCAGCCTGCCCCACGCCTCGCCGA
>JBEBJC010000369.1:0-7517 GCA_040080105.1 Myxococcota bacterium | reverse complement strand
CGAGGCGTTGGTGACCGCGGCGCTGGCGCGAGCCGACGCCGCCCCCGACGACCCCCACGCCGGGCCCGCCGCGCGCCAGACCGGCACGCTCGGCGGCCTCGGGATCGCGGACCGGCGGTACGACCTGCTCACCGCCGACGATCGCGCGGAGGTGGTGGTGACCGCCGAGCGGTCGGTGCGGCCGGTCGACCGGCGCCTCGTCCCGTCGGGGTTCACCTACCGCGACCTGTCGCGGACCCGCCGGTTCGCGAACACCCGGGGCGTGCGGCTCGAGGAGGTCGACACCACCTACGAGGCCGAGGGGACCGTGTCCGCCGCGTCGGGGGGAGACGAGCTGGTGCTGCGCGACCGGATCGAGTCGCGCACGTTCGCGTCGATCGCGTCGCTGCCGTACGGGACGACGCTGGCCCAGCGCGCGTCCGACCTGTGTGGCCCGCGGGCGTCCCTGTCGGGCCCCGTTCGGGTGTTGTTCCCGCCGCTCCCGACCGCGAGGTTGTTCGCCGCGATCGCCGCCCGGTTCGACGCTCGCCGGTTCGAGGCCGAGCCGTGGTTCCTCCGCCCGCTGCCGAACGGCGCGCCGAACGTGGACCCCAGGCTGCACCTGCAGGACGACGGCGCGATGCCCGGGGGACTGCGGTCGGCGTCGTTCGACGATCGAGGCGTGGCACCGGTCGCGCTCACGCTGCTCCGCGAGGGGCGGGTCGACGGCCGGTTCGTGGACCCCGAGTTCGCCCACCTGCACGATGTTCGGCCGACCGGACACCAGGTGGGAGACGCGCTGGTGCCGCGCAACCTGGTGCTGCGCTCGGGCACCCGCTCGATGAACGCCACGCTGACCGACCTCGGGGGCTCGGTGCTGGTGGTCGACGACCTCGCGGACCTGTCCGGCGTCGACTGGGCGACGGGTGACTGCTCGCTCGTGGTCGACGGCGTGGTCCACCTCGGCCCGAAGGCGGGGGGCGCGGTGCGGCGCGCTCGCCTCGTCGGGAACCTGTCGAAGGTGCTGAACAGCGTGGTGGAGGTGTGCTCGGACACCGACCGCATCGGGTACGTCGACGCCCCCGGCATCGTGTTCGACGGGCTGTCGGTCGCGTAGGATCGGCGTAGGGTCCGCGCTCCTGCGGCGCGCCGTACAACCGTCCCACCGGGCGAGCCGCTCGGTGGGAGGTCCGATGCGAACGTTCCTGGTGCTCCTGGTGACGGCGGTGGTCCCTTCGTTGGCGGCGTCCAACCCGCGCACGGTGGTCGCCCTCGAAGACACCCACTTCCGGATGGTCGGCAGCGACGACCGCGAGCTGTGGCTGGCGATGCTCGGCGACCTCGCGGTCCACCGGGGGGAGTTCGAGCTCGTCGTCGACGAAGGGGCGACGGCCGACGAGCTCCGGTGTGACCTGCTGGCGGAGCTCGGCGCTCCCTGCGGGTAGCGCCTACCGGAACCGACCCTCCGCCGGGACCACCACACACCCGGCGGGGTCGAGCCCGAGGTCGCGGGCCGCCACCGCAGCGTCGCGCTCGGCGTTCGCCGGGTCGGCGGCGCCGGGGGCGTACACGATCGGGGTGGGAGCCTCGCCGGTGAGCGCGTCCACCAGCGCCTGCGCCTCGCCCGACACCGCCACGAACAGCGCGTGGTCGAGGTCGACGTTCCGAGGGATCGCTGCGTTGACCTCCTCGACCGTCAACGCGTCGAGCGCCGCGGGCAACGTCTCGAACGGGTCGGGGGTGCCGGTGGCCGCAGCGTCGAGGGCGTACGCCAGGCGCCGCCCCGGGTCCGGCGCGAGCAGCGGCAGCGATCCGCGCAGGTAGGCGCGGATGTCGGTGAACTCTTCCGGGGTCAGGCCGTGGTCGACCCACCGCTCGACCTCGTCCACCGCGAGCTTCACCGCGAACGGGCCGTTCTCGAGCGAGGTGGGGCGGATCCACACCGAGAACAGGTTGTGCTGCCGCAACACGCCCTGCTCGGGCATCGGCGAGCCGCGCTCCACGTACGGCTCGACGTACGCGTAGTCTCCGTAGTTCAGACCGCGGTCGGCGCGCATCGCCCCGAACATCCGCCCGAACGACTGGCGGTGCGCCCCGAGGGCGGTCACCGCGACCCACATCGCGGGGTAGTCCGGGCTGGTGCGGTCGAGCGCGGTGGGAGAGGCGAACCGGACGCCGGTGACCGGCGTGTCGGTGTCCACCGCGACCAGTGAGCGCCCGGTGATCGGCGCCGGGCCCACGAGCGCCAGCGGCCCGGGCCCGCGGGTGGCCGGGACCGCCTCGAGCCGGCGCTGGAGGTCGGCGAGCAGCACGTCGTCGTACCCGCCGGCGATCCCGACCCACATCCCCTCGCGCACGTAATGGCCCCGGTGGAACGCGGCGGCGTCGGCGGCGTCGAGCAGCGGCAACACGCCGGCCCGCCCGTCGACCGGGTGCCCGTACGGGTGCCCTTCGTACACCGCGGCGTCGAGGACCTCGGCCGCGAGCGCTTCCTCGTCGCCGAGCAGGCCGTCGGTGACCGCGTGGATCGCCCGGTCGCGCGCCCGCTCCACGTCGGCGGCGTCGAACCGGGGCTGGGTCAGGGCGTCGACGAACAGCTCTGCGCAGGTCGCCGCTTGGTCGCGGTGGCACCGGAGGCGCACCGACACCCACTCGCGCGACACCACGACCTCGAACCCGTTGCCGGTGGGGTACAGCGCGTCGCGCACCGCGTCGGCGTCGCGCGCGCCCGCGCCGGCCTCGACCAGCGAGCGCGCGGTCAACGCCGCCAACCCCTCCGACCCGATCGGGTCGCGCGCCGAGCCCGCGTCGACCCACGCGGCGAAGTACACGTTCGGCGCGTCCGCGGCGGCGCGCGCCACCACCCGCACCGGCTCCGCCGCGGTGACCGCGCGCGGGGTACCGACATCGATCTTCGGCGTACATCCGAACCAGGCGGCGAGGATCACTCGGCCTCCGCAGGGGGGATCAGGGTCGCGACGGTGAGGGAGCGGTCGACCAGCGCCTGCTGGACCGCGGCGGAGACCTGCGCCGGGGTGACCGCCGCCAACGCGGCCTGCCACCGATCGAGCGCGGCGGGGTCGGGGTCGCGCCGGAGGCTGGTGCCCACCACCTCGAGCACCGTCATCGGGTCGTCGAGCGACGACAGGTACCGGTAGGTGCGCCGGGTGCGGAGCGCGTCGAGGGCGGCCGGGTCGACCTCGGCCCCGAGCTTCGCCACCTCCTCGCGCACGATCGCCTCGATCCGCGGCAGGTCGGCGGCGTGGCGGGCCTCGACCTCGATCGTCAGCAGCCCGGGGTCGACCATCGCGAGCCGCCCCCCGCCAATGGCGTAGGCCAACGGCTCGTCGCGCACCAGTCGGCGCTCGAGCGGCCCCGTCGGCGACAGCAGCAGGTCCGCCGCCAGCTCGAGCGCCGCGATCGACGGATCGTCGGCGTCGTGGGCGCCGATCCGCCAGCCCATCGTCAGCAGGGGCGCGGCTTCGGTCGGCCAGTCCACGGTGACGCGTCGGGTCTCGGTCTGGGCGGGCTCGGGCGGCACCGGCAGCGGGGCTGCCGGCCCGGTCGTCCACGCCCCGTACGTGTCGCGGACCAGCGCGAACGTGGCCTCGGGCTCGACGTCGCCCACCACCAGGACCGCCGCGTGGTCCGGCCGGTAGTACCGGTCGAAGAACGCGAGCGCAGCCTCGTACTGCTCGGGCATCGCGGCGATGTCGGCCTCGAGCCCGATCGTGTCGTGCCCGTACGGGTGGACCCGAAACGCGGTGGCGTACAGGCGCTCACCCAACACCGACGCGGGGTCGGCGCGCCCCTTGCGGTACTCGCCGTACACTGCTCCCGCCTCGCGCCGCAGCGGATCGGGCTCGAGCTTCAAGTGCTGGAACCGGTCGGCCTCGAGCGCGGCGAGCGCGGGCAGCGACGCGGCGGGGATCGCCGTGTGGTACACGGTCTCGTCGAACCAGGTCCACGCGTTGTCCTCCGCCCCGAGCCGCAGCAGCTGACGGTCGCGCTGGTCGGCCGACACGGTGGGCGTGCCGTGGAACATCAGGTGCTCGAAGAAGTGGGCGAACCCGGTGCGCCCGGGTTCGACCTCGTCGCGGGACCCGACCGACATCCAGGTCGAGAACCCGACCACCCCGGGGCTCGCGTCCATCGGGACGACGTAGACTCGGAGGCCGTTGTCGAGCGTGCGCTCGTGGACGGGGTACGGGAACGTGACCGGGGCGGCGGCCGCGCGCGCCGCGATCGTGAGGCCGAACGCCGCGGCGACGGTCAAGGTTCGGTGAGGGACCCAGGTCACGTCGGTCGGCCTCCGGTGAGGGCGTCGGGGGGGGAGTGCACCGGGCCGTTCCGGCCGAGGGACCCCTGGAGCAGCAACGTCGCGTGGTAACCTGCGCGGCGCCGTCGGGTCGACCGATCCGTCGGCGAACCGTGCCAGGAGGAAACCGATGTCGTTGGTGGACGCCAGCCGTACGTCTCGAGAGTTGGTCCGCGACCTTCGCGCGATCCCGGGTGGCCACGAGGGTCTGCCGGAGAGCATCGCCTGGCAGACCTTCATCGAGCTGCGGAAGCGAGGCGAGCCCGAGGCGACCCGCCTGTTCCTCAGCGCGGTGCGCAACCTGCACACCCGGCGGTGCATCGGCGGGGCCGCGCTCCCGACCGACGACCCGCTGCCGGACGAGCATCGGCTCACGGACGACTCGTTCCTGGCCGACCTGTGGAAGGCGTACAAGAAGTGCATCACCAACCACCGGACCGGACCGGCGGGGCAGCTCTTGCGCGACCTGGAGCAACACCTGTCGTGAGCCGGCGCCACCGGCGGTAATCGGTCCGTTCGACGGGCTCCAATCTCGCGGAAGGGGCGCGGAAGCGGCGCCGAAGCGGCGCCGAATCGCCTCGCGCCGTCACCCGTCACCCTGAACCCAAAGGGCGCGGGGAGGGATCTCGCGCTACAGCAAGGTTGGTCGGTGGCCCGGTCCGCAGACCACTCCCGGGGGGCCGGATGGTGCAGAGCCTGATCGAGAGTATCTCCGGCTACCCCGGCCTGTGGCTGGTGTGCGCCACCTCGGGCGTGCTCGTGCCCGTCCCGGAGGACGTCCCGCTGCTGTACGCCGGCAGCAGGATCGCGGAGGGGAGCTGGGGCTGGGCCGGCACGCTGATCGTGGCCACCTCGGGGGTCGCGGTGCGCGACGTGGGTTCGTGGGCGTTCGGCCGAGTGCTCGGACGGTGGTTGCTCGACAACCCTCGGTTCGAGCGGCTGCTGGCGTCGCGGAAGATCGCGCGGGCCCGCGCGTTCGTCGGGCGGCACGGCACGGCGTCGGTGCTGCTCGGGCGGTTCATGGTCGGGTTCCGCGCGCCGGTGTTCGTCGCGGCCGGCGCGATGGGGGTGCCGCTCCGGTCGTTCGTGTCGGTGGACGCGCTCGGGTTGGCGCTGGCGGTCCCCCTCGCGGTGGGGCTCGGGTTCGTGTTCGGCGACCCGATCGCGGAGCTGGCGGCGGTGGTGTTGCAGCGCTCGACCCTGGTGGCCACGGTGCTCGCGGTGGCCGGTCTCGGGTGGGTCGCGTGGCGGGCGATGCGAGCGCGGCGCCCGGCGCTCGACCGGGAGCGGAGCTGGTTCGTGCGGCGCCCGGCGGCCACTGCGCGGGCGATCGCGGTCGCGGCGGATCCGGACGACGAAGAAGACGAGGTCTGAGCAGGTCGGGCGTGCGCGCAGAAACTTTTTCTGCTACGCTGTTGAAATCGTTCGACACCTCTCTCCCCCGGGGCCCCCATGACCCAGACCTTTCACACCCTCGAGCGGCTCACCCACGCCTTCGTGCGCGACGAAGGAGGCGCCGAGGCGATCGAGTACGGGCTCGTGGCGGCGCTGATCTTCCTGGTGATCCTCGGCGCGGTCACTGCGATGGCGATCAACGCCGTGGCGATGTGGCAAACTGTTGGCGACCACATGGTGTGACCGGGCGATCGCCCGGTGAGGGTGCGGGATGGGGTGGGTGGCCCTGTTGGGCGGAGGCTTCGGTGTCGTGAGCGTCGCGCGGGCCGGTTCGCCGCCCGTCGACCCGTGTGAGGCGGAGGCAGCCCCGGAGGGCCTCTGTGGCACTCAAGGGGTCCACTGCCCGGAGAGCGACATGGTCATCACGAGCCCCGTCCTCCCGGGCGACGTGGTGGTGGTGCCCGCCACGGGCAACCTGGTGCTCCAGTACGGGGGCTCACCCGGGGTGCCCGTCGTGTACGTGGGCCGGCCCGACACCGCGGTGACGGGGTTCGTCGCGATCGACGTCGACGACGTGGTGGTCACCGACCTGGTCGTCCAGGCGCCGGAGTTCGCCGACGACTGTGTCCTGATTGGAGGGGACCGGGTCGAGCTGGTCCGGGTCCGCTGCACCGGCTCGGTCGGAGGGATCACCGCCGCCGACGTGACCGACCTGCGGGTGGTGCGCTCGGAGGTGTCGCTGACCGTGCGGTTGGTGGAGCTGACCGACGTGGTCGGCGCGACCTTCGGCTGCAACCGGCTCGTCGGGGCGACCAGCGACGGGGTGACGCTGGACAGCTGCGAGGACGTGCTGTTCGAGCGGAACTTCATCGCCGATCAGCAGGGCTGGGGACTCCGCGCCACCGACGGTCGCGACCTCCGGCTGTCCGGCAACGTGATCCGCGGCCAAGTAGGCGGGGCGTACGGCGACGACGACAGCCGGGGGTGGCAGGTGGTCGGCAACACCATCACCTCCGAGGCCTTGCAGAGCCCGGGCCTCGACCTCGACGGCGGCTCGGATCACGTGCTGTTCGGCAACGTGTTCGCGTCGAAGAGCGGGGTCGCGCTCGACCTGGAGGAGGGCGGGGTGAGCGGGTACAACCTCGTGGCCGGCCGCCTCGCCGTCCCTGGGTCCGACCCGACCTCGGTGGTCCTCGAAGACTCGGCTTGGCCGCTGGTGGGCGGCGGAGCCGACCTCGTGTCGTCGTACTCCCTGAAGCCCGACTCCGAGGGACAGGAGCTCGTCCCGGCGGCGTTCCAGGGGCTCGAGGTGCCGCAGTGGGACCTCCTTGCCGCGCGGCGTCCGTGTGGCAAACGAGCGGAGGCCGGTGCGCTCGAGGCCTGCGCAGGGGACACCGGGTCGACCGACCCCGGGGAGGCTCCGCCGCCGGTGGCCGCGGAGGGCGCGGACGTGTGGCAGTTGGTGGGCCTCGAGGGCGGGTGTGCCCACGCCGCCGGCGGCTCCACCTTCACCCTGGCGGTCGCCCTCGGGTCCCTCCGTCGTCGGTCGACCGGCCGGGCTACCTGACCGGGGCTGGAGGCCGAGATGGGGTGGCTGGGGCTGTTGGGGGTCGACGCACACGCGTTCACCACCCGGGTTCACGTGGCGCTCGCGAACGACGTGTACGAGGCCCTCGCAGCGTCCGACGGGCGGATGATCCACCTGCTCGGCTCGGACCAGCGGGTGGAGCTCGACCCGGTCGACGCGGGCGCGATCCTCGCCCACCCGCTCGAGTTCCGCGCGGGTGCGATCGGCCCGGACAACTTCGTGTTCCCGGCGATGACC
>JBEBJC010000368.1:0-7525 GCA_040080105.1 Myxococcota bacterium | reverse complement strand
ACCGTGCCGGGGCGATGGGCCAGGTACGACAGCAGGGCGAACTCCCGGGCGGTCAGCTCGATGTCGCGCTGACCGCGGGTCACCCGCCGGCTGGCCAGGTCGAGGCGGAGATCGCCGACCGTCAGGACCGAGCTGGTGTGGCCGGCCGAACGACGGATCAGGGCGCGCAGCCGGTCCGGGCGCAGCTGAACGCCGCGACCCGAGCGCCGTGGTCGTCCCCGACGCCACCAGCATCCCGCCGCCCCAATCCGCGGTGTTGTCCGACAACTCGACCCCGTCGAGCGTCAGGTCCGCCCGCGCGACCACCCCTCCGCCGCTGTCGTCCGCCTGGTTCGCCGAGATCGCGCCCCCGATCACGTCGACCCGGATCCACGGGTTCGGGGAGCCGAGCCCACCGCCCTCGGCGGCCGTGTTGTCGCGGATCTCCAGCCCGTCCAGGGTCACGACGCCGCTCGGAACGACGCCGCCGCCCGAGCCGTCGGCGGAGTTGGCCGTCACCGCCGCCCCCGACGCCGTGCTGTTCGCGACCCACAGCCCGCCGCCGTCGTACGCGTGGTTGGCGGTGATCGCGCCGCCGGTGAGCGACGCGCTGTCGGCGAGGTTCGCGCCGCCGCCCTCCTCCGCGTCGTTGCCCCGAACCTCGGTGGTCCCGACGAGCGACACCGCCGCCGCGCGGATCCACAGGCCGCCGCCGTAGCCGGCGTCGTTGTCCTCGACGACCACGTCGACCAGCGTGACCTCGGTGGCGGCGTCCCACCCCTCGATCGACACTCCGCCGCCGTCCTCGGCGGTGTTCGACCCGATCCGGGTGCCGGTGATCGTGGACGAGCCGGTGACGTGCAGCCCGCCACCGCCGCCCTCGCTCTGGTACGGCGACCCTTCGTTCTCGACCAGTTCGCCGCCGGTGAGGGACGCGTTGTCGAGGCTGACCCCACCGCCCATCCTGCGGGCGGTGTTGAGGCTCACGATCGTCCCGGTGAGATCGACGGTGGCGTCGGCCGCGAACAGTCCGCCGCCCGCTTGCGTCGCGGTGTTGCCGCGGATCTCGCAGTCGAGGATCGCCAGCGTCCCTGGCGACCCGAGCAGCACGCCGCCGCCCCTGGGGGCCTGTCCGCCGGTGATCGTGAACCCGGTGATCGCGGTCCCGCCGGCCACCGACAACGTGGAGCCGGCGCCGTCCCCGTCGAGAGTGGTGACCTCGCGGCCCCCGTGGGACACCACCGACACGGCCACCGATGCGTGGCTCGGGCCGACGTACACCCCCGGGCAAACGAGGACGAACGACCCCTGGGACGCGGCGGCCAGCGCGTCGGCCAGCACGAGGAACGACGTGGTGCCGTCCACCGTGATCAGGCCGTCGTCGGAGCCCCGCAGGCAATCGGTGACCCGGTCGTCGCCGCACACGTCGGGCGCTCCGGGGTACACGGTCGGGTCGGTGTCGTCGCAGTCCACGTCGTCGCCGAACGTGTCACCGTCGCCGTCGGGGCCGGTGCCGTGGTCGAGCGGCTCCTCGGTGTCGGTCGGGGTGGTCTGGGTGTCGTCGTCGTCGTCGCCGGCAGCGACGGTGGGTCCGCGCTCGCCGCCGTTCCCGTCGCCGGGCGCGCAGCTCATCATCCACCAGAACATCGGCCCTCCCGGCGACAGGGTATCGGCGCGGACAGTCACCGCAGGTGAACGGTCGTCCACCGTCGTCCACCGTCGTCCACCGACCTCGAGCCGGATGGTGCGGGCACCCCAGGGCTCGAAAATTACGCGCTCGCGCACCTCACGGACGTTCGGGACATTTAAGTTCGGGATGCCCGAACCGCAGCGCCCGTCCCCGACACAGCCCGGTCGGGAGGCGAACATGAATCACACGTGGTGGATGGTGGCGTTGGTCGGGTGTGTCGGCGGGACGAGCAAGTCCGACACCGGAACGATCGGCGACACCGAGACAGACACCGACACCGACGCCGACGCCGACGCCGACGTGGACACCGACGCCGACGCCGACACCGGAGGGCCCGCAGCGACCGGCGACACCGCGGCCCCGGCCGATCCCTGCTTCGCCGACTGGACCCAGTCCGTCGACGGCGTGGCCCGGTTCGAGGGGACCAACACCTACGACCCGGCGCACGTCGATCGCATCTGGTCTCTCGACCTGTTCCTGGTCGGCCAGCCCGCCCACACCCGGGTCGAGTGGACGTACGACGCCGCCGGCCGGGTGACCCACATCGGCAGCGACTACAACGACGACGGGGTGGAGGACGGCGCGGAGGACTGGACCTACGACGCTGCCGGCAACGAGCTCAGCTACGTGAACGACAACCCCGCGTATCCGATCTTCGAGGCGTACTTCCATACCTACGACGCGGCGAACCTCCGGATCGAGACCGCCGAGGAGCGCGACGGAGACGGGGTGTTCGACCGGGTCACCACCTTCACCTACGACGCGGCGGGCGGGCTCGCGCGCGAGGCGATCGACGAGGGCGTGGATGGCATCGTGGACTACGCGGTCGAGTACACCCGCGACGCGCTCGGCCGCGAGACCCTGCGCACCGAGGACCTCGGCGACGACGGCGTTCTGGAGTCGACCGCCACCACCGAGTACGACGCGGCGGGTCCGAACACCTGGGTGACGTCCACCGACGACGGCGTGGACGGAGTCGTCGACCAGGTCGAGGTGTCCGAGAACGACGCCCTGGGCAACCTCGTGTACTACAGCTCCGACGGCGCCCCGGCGGACGGCGTCGTCGACTACGAGCTGACCCAGACCTGGGATCCGGTCTCCGGGCTGCTCACGAGCCAGGTGATGTCGAGCACACTACGCACCGACGAGGTCACCCGGACCTACGACGCGCTGGACCGGATCTTGACCTGGCGCACGGTGTACGACACGACCGGCCTGCCCGAGGTGTGGGAGGACGTGTTCGTGTACGGCGGGGTGTGCCCGTCTCCGTGAGGGACCGCTACCGCGAGACGAACCACCGACAAGCCGCCCACACCAACGACAGAGCGACGGCGTAGAACACCGCGTGAAACGCGGCGCGGGCGACCAGCCATCGCCAGGGGGTCGGCGGGAGCACGTCGGGGATCTGTGCGTCGATCTCGGGCAGCGGAGGTCGCTCGGCGTACGGGGTGGGCGGCAACGGGCCCTGCACCGTGGGGTTCGCGGCCACCAGCCGATCCCCCGGCGCTTCGACCAGCACCGCGCGGACCAGCGCGCCCGCGGGGTCGACCCACCACGCGACCAGCTGTGGACGGCCGGCCTCGATCTCCACCAGCCACAGCAAGTCTTGGTACCGACCCACCGCCCCGCCGTTCACGTACCGATCGGCGGACCGGTACCGGGGCTCGTGGGTGTGGCCGAGCACCAGCCACGGTCTGTCATCCGCCGAGAACGTCTTGCCGAGCCGCTTCAGCAGCCGTCGCTCTCCCATGTGACGGAACTTCGGAGGGAACAACCGCCCCGGCGCGATCCATGGCGCACACGCCGGCTGGTTGTCGTGGGACAACGGGGGCTCCCAGTCCGAGCGCAGCCAGATCCGATCCGCGCCCTGGCCGAGCCAGGCGGCCGACTCGGTGATCGACTCGCCGATCCCTGCGGCGGTGCGGGTGCAGGTCCACGGATCCATCTGGTGCCCGTGGCAGATCACGATCGCGGGTCCGTCGGGCCCAGCCGGGATCACGGCGAACTCGTGGATCGGCACCTTCAGCGGGACGACCTCGGCGAACTCCGGCCGCAACAGCTCCACGTCGTGGTTCCCGACGAGCTTGACGATCCGATCGGGCCCGAACACGCCCAGCAGGTGCCGGTAGTAGCCCATGTAGCTACGCGTGACCCGCCACAACCGGTGCAGCCGCATGCTCCGGCGGAGGCCGGCGTCGGCCTCGAACACCAGGCGCCCCGCTGCTCCGGACAACAAGCACTTCGTGCCGTCGTGGGTGGGCTCGGTCACGACGAGGTCCTCGACGTCGCCGTTCTCGACCAGGGTGAACCCGCCGGCGCCGTAGCGCGCCATCACCGCGGCGTACATCCCCTCGTTCCGGAACGCGACGCCGCGACCGTGTCCGGAGAAGTAGTCGTGGGGCGCGCCGCTGTACAGCAGGTGGTGGTCCGACGCCACCACGTACTTCCCCCCTCGTGGCAGGACCCGCGCCCGCCACCCGGGGTCTTCCGGGCTCGCGAGGAGCTGAACGAGCTTCTGGTAGATCGGTTGCTCGGGGTGACGAATCGAGGCCCATACCCCGTAGGCGAGCGCGAACAGCACGTCATCGACGTGGCTCAAGATCCACAGGACGCTCGCGAGCGGGCGCCGAACGGCAACGTTCGACATGTCGGTACTCCCCTGTGGCGCGGGCCTTCACACGTCTCTGCAGCATACGGTGGCGACGTCACGGGAACAGGGGGATGTCCACCGCGATGAACAGGCCTCCGCGGAGCGCGTCCTGGGTCTCGGCGTTCGGGCCCACCACCAACACATCGATCGTGTCGTCCGACCGGAGCCACTCGCAGGTCTCGGGCAGGATCTCGTTTTCACCTGGGCACAGGCCTCGCCGGCCTCGCGCAGCGCGTACGCGCGCAGCTCGCGATCGGCGCGATCGACCAGGAAGTCGGCCAGGCCGACGAACGCCGTCGACCGATCGACCCAGGCCCCGCGCGTGGCGGAGCGCTGTCTCGACGGTCCGAACTCGACGGACACGCAGTCTGCGGCAACGCGAACTTGGGCCACCGTCGGCAGCGGAGCGGTGGGGTCGTCGCAGGCCGTCGCGACCTCCGCGCCCGCCGTGGAGCAGGCGCAGGCCGCTTCGACCTCCTCCCGGGTGACCACGGCCGAGCTCGACGGGTCCAGCGGCTGCCAGTCGTACTGAAACGGTGCGGGCTCGGCGTCCTTGGCGAGAGCCGCGTGACCCAGGGTGAGGATCATCGCTCCTCCAGCTTGGTCTCGAGCAGCGAGCGCGCGGAGGCGGCGCGTTCCGCCTTCGGGGCGAGGGCGGCGTCGGTCGGCTCGGACAGCAGATCGCGCGCGCCGCGCATCGTGGACCGCAGCCCGGTGATCGTGGTCAGCTGCGCAGCCATCGCGCCCAGCAGGCCGCTGCCCGAGAACCCGGCGATGAACGCCCACGCGTACCAGCCGTCCACGGTGGCCTGCAGCGGCAGGGCGCCCACCGCGAACCCGGCGCCCGCGCCGAGCACGATCCGCGCGAGGAGCTCGGCCACCAGCCCATCGAGCGGCGGGGTGGGCCCGTTCAGGAACCGCTGGGCGACGCTCACCGCGCCGCCCAGCGCTCCGACGGCGATGCGGTACGCGAAGGGGGGCGCGAGCGCGGCGGTCGAGAGGGCCTCCGGTTCGGCCCACCCGGTCGTCGGCAGCGCCAACGCGACCAGCGCCAGCAGCGAGACTCTGTACACCGAGCACCTCCTGCAGAGGACTGTCTCGGTGCGCGCTCGAATCACGTCGGGCGCCAGCTTTCTGGAGCAGCGTCGCTGTGACCGCAGCGGCGTCTAGGGTCCGCGGACCACGGCCGGCGCTACAGCAAGCCCTCGAGCGCGAGCAGCAGGCCCACCCCATACCCGGTGCCGCGCCCGTTCCCGCCCACCGCGGGCGCCGCCATGTCGACGTGCAGCCACGGCCGGTCGTAGCCCACGGCCACCAGGTGGTTCGACAGGAACTGCGCCGCGCAGCTCGTCTGCGCGTTGTTCCTGTCCTTCACCGAGTTCCGCATGTCCGCCACCGGGGACCGGAACTCGCCGCGGAGCAGCTCGGGGGCGTACGGCAGCGGGAACACCAGGTCGCCCGAGCGCTTGCCCGCCGCCACCGCGTCGGACTCGAGCCCCTCGTCGTTCGCGATCACCGCCGCGTGGCGCTTGCCGGTCGCCGCCGACTGCGCGCCGGTCAACGTGGCGAGGTCGACCATCCGGTCGGGGGAGTGGGACCGCGCGACCCACGCGAGGCCGTCCGACAACACCAGGCGGCCCTCCGCGTCGGTGTTGTTCACCTCCACCGTGCGGCCGCTGTACTGGGTGATGATGTCGTCGGGTCGCAGCGCGCCGGGTCCTACCGCGTTCTCTGCCACACACAGAGCGGCGATCAGGCGGTGGGGGTAGCCGAGCTGCACCGCGGCCCCGAACGCCGCCTGCACCGCGGCGGCGCCCGCCATGTCGGTCTTCATCCCGGGCATCGACGTCTTCGCCTTGATCGACAGGCCGCCGGTGTCGAACACGATCCCCTTGCCGACCCACCCGACCGTGCGGGTGGCGTCGGCCGGCGCGTGCTCGAGCACGATCAGCGCCGGCGGCTCGGCGGCGGCCTTGCCCACCGCCCACAGGCCTCCGAGGCCGGCCTCCCGCAGCGCCGCGCCCCGCACGACCCGGCAGCTCACGCCCAGATCGTCGGCCAGCGCGCGCGCCCGGGCCACGAACTCGTTGCACCCGAGCACGTCGGGCGGCTCGTCGGTCTCGTGTGCGGCCCGCCGGACGGCGGTAGCGGCGATCATCAGCCGCGCCGGCTCCGGGAGCTGCCCGTCGCGCGGAAGCAACAGGATCCGCACCTCGCGGTCGGTCGCGGTGGGGGAGGGCGAGAACGTGGGCACCGCGCGGGCCACCGCCAGCACCGCCGCAGCGGCGTGGTCGGCGTGGTCGAGCGCCAGCACGACCCCGAGCGGGCCCTTCTGCGACGCGCTCGCGACCAACCCGGTGATCGCCCACGCGCGCGACGGGCTGTTGTGGCGGGAGCAGGCCTCCGGCAACACGCCGGCGTGCACCCGGGACAACGGCTCGGCGGTCCAGGTGGTGGCCACCCGCCCGTTGTCGCCGGGGTCGGTCTTGCGCACCATCTGGCGCCAAACCGGGGCCAGCGAGGCGGGGACGCGCGCGACGACGTCGTCCTCGAGCAAGCGCTCCTGCCGTCCGACGACGAGCAGGCCCTCCACACCCTCGAGGTCGGAGGGGCGGGTCGTGACGACGAACGGCGCGGGCATCAGCTCACCTCTGGCGGCGTCTATCGCGGCCGCGGGCTAGGTGACCCGCGTGCGCACCGATGTCGAGGTCGTCGTGGTGGGAGGCGGGATCGCGGGCGCGGTCACCGCGGTGCACCTGGCGGAGCGCGGCCACGACGTGCTGATCCTCGATCGCGCGGCGTTCCCCAGGCCGAAGGTCTGCGGCGAGGGGCTGTTGCCCCACGGCGTCACCGCGCTGCGCGAGGCGGGGATCGAGGTGCCTGCCGCCGCCCGACCGTTCGCCGGGATCCGGTGGACGATGGGGGAACACACCGCGACCGGCCGGTTCCCGCGCGAGCCGGGCCAAGGCCTGCGCCGCGAGGAGCTCGACGCGGCGGTGCTCGGGCGCGCGAGGCGCCACCGCCGGATCGAGGTCCGCGAGGGCGCGGCGGTGCGCGGCCTCACCCCGGTTCCCGGCGGGCTCGAGCTCCGGGTCGGCGCCGAACGGGTGCGGGCCCAGGTCGTGATCGGGGCGGACGGGCTGCACAGCCAGGTGCGCGGTTGGGCGGGGCTCGAGGGGCCGATCGGGCGCCGGCGCCGGTACGGG
>JBEBJC010000367.1:0-7532 GCA_040080105.1 Myxococcota bacterium | reverse complement strand
CTGCTTGAGCCGGTCGACCACCGCCGGCGGGATCTGCCCTTCCTCGTCGATCGCACCCGAGTCGACCTCGTCGCGGAGGAACGCCTCGAGCTGCGCCGCGTAAGCGGTGAACTCCGGCGTGGGCTCGGTCTCGGGGAACGGGTCGATCCAGTCCACCCGGAGGGTGCCCAGGAACAGCTCGCGCAGGAAGCTCCGCCCCGCCCACTCCGACTCGCGCGACGCCTCCGCCAGGGCGCGCGCCTCGTCTTCGGTCGCGTTCCGTGCCTTCGCCATGGTCCTTCCCCCCGTGAATGAATGTTCATTCATACCCCAGGGGCGGGGTCCGCCGCTACTCACCGCGTGGTGAACACCGCGATCGTCCCGTCGCGGCCGCGCAGCGCGAGCGGAGGGAGCGCCGCCACCGCGGGGGTGGCCCCCTCGCGCTCCGACTGGCGGACCGCCGCCTCCGACACGACCACCGAGCACCCGAGCTCCTTCGACGCCGTCTGCAGCCGCGCCGCGACGTTCACGGTGTCGCCGATCACGGTGAACTGGACCCGATCGCGGGTGCCCACGTTGCCCGCGACCACCGGCCCCGTGTGCACGCCGATCCCGTGCCGCAGCGGGCCCAGGCCCCGCGTGGCCCGCTCGACGTTGTGGGTGACGAGCGCCGCGTCCATCGCCACCGCGGTCGCGAGCGCACGCGCCGCCTCGTCTCCGGTCGCGGCCGGGATGCCGTACACCACCAGGATCGCGTCGCCGATGTACTTGTCGACCACGCCGCCGTGGGCCCGGATCACCGCAACCATCGCCTCGAAGTACGCGTTGAGCTCCGCGATCAGGTCCCCGGGTGACAAGTGTTGCCCGCTGGCGGTGAACCCCCGCAGGTCGCTGAACAACACCGCGACCTGCCGCTCCACCCCGCCCGGCAGCACGTCGACCTGGCTCAACACGAGCTCGGCCACCTCCGGCGACACGTACGCCCCGAACCGGTTCTTGGCGCGCTCGGCCTCCCGCGCCTCCGCCACGCCGGCGGCGATCAGGCGTCGGATCCGCCCCTCGAGCGCGACCGCGAGCATCGTGCCGCCGACCAGCATCACCAGGGCGAGGGTGATCTCGACCGGGCCGTACCCGAGCCGATCGAGGTTCAGCTGGTGGTCCACCGCGATCAGCGCGCCCACGGCGATCAGGGTGGCGACGGTGCCGGCCGCCGCCGCGCGCTTCGACAACCGGAGCCCCGCGCCCGCCGCGATCAGCGGCCAGATCGCGAAGTCGGGGCTGCACAACATGCCCAAGTAGTTCACCTTGGGCCACAACACCGACGGCAACACGATCACGAACCCGAGCACGGCGTCCAGCACGGTCGACGCGGTGAGCCACCGCCCCGGGTCCCGCGAGCGGCGCACCTGCGCCATCAGCGCGGCCGACACCGCGGCCCCCACCGCGATCGCCGCGAGTGTCCCCCAGTGGGTCGAGCTCCCTGCGCGCAGCTGGGGCCAGGCCACCACCGTGATCCGCCCGGCCACCAGCGCGAGCAGCGCCAACCGCACCCGGTGCGTCGCCCGCTCCGCGGTCTCGGCGTCGCGCGCCAGGAACCCGCCCGGGGTCAGTAGAACATCCCGAGCTCGAGCCTCCCCTCCTCCGACATCCGATCCGGTGACCACGGCGGATCGAACGTGAGCTGCACCCGGACGTCCTTGACGCCGCCCATCCCGGACACCTTGGACTGCACGTCGTCGGCCAGCACCTGGCCCATCCCGCAGCCCGGAGCGGTCAGCGTCATCGTGATCTCTACGTCGACGCCCTCCCCTCCTTCGTGCTCCTTCAGCATCAACTCGTAAATCAGGCCCAGCTGGACGATGTCGAGCGGGATCTCGGGATCGTAGCAGGTCTTGAGGACGTCCCACACGCGCTCCGGCGTGACCGGGCCGTCGGATGGCGCTGCGTCGGAGGCGCGCTCCCGCCCGATCGCGTCCGCGTCGTCCGACCCGACCCGGACCAAACGACCCGTTTCGAGCTGAATCGTGTAGTTTCCGCCGAGCACCTGGGTAATCCAACCCTTGGTGCCCTCGGGCAGCACCTGGGGGACGCCGTCCGGGATCAGCACGACCTGGGTCTCTCTCCCGAACGTGATCTCCTCCGATCGCACCAACTGCCTCCCGCGCAGTGCCGTAACGTCGCGGGCCGGACGTTGCGCTCGCCCCGCGGTCGCACCACGGCGGGATGCCGGCCATCGTACGAGCGTGGTAAAATTCGGCATGTCCACGGTGGAACAGGAGCTCGCTGCAGCGCAACTCCGGGTCGTGATCGACGCGCTCCCCGATGCCGTGGTGGTCCACCGGGACGGGCAATTCGTGTTCGCGAACTCCGCGTGCGCGCGGATGCTCGGCTACGACTCGCCGCTCGACCTGCTCGGCCGCTCGGTGCTCACGGTGGTGCACCCCGACGATCGAGCGGCGGTCACCACCCGGATGGAGGTGATGCTGCGGACCGGGCAGCCGGTGCCGGTGCTGGAGGAGCGGATGCTCGGGCGCGACGGCCAGGTGCTGGTGTGCCTGATCCGCGCGATGCCGGTGCGGTGGGACGGCCACCCCGGGGTGATGGTGATCGCGCAGAACGTCACCGAGCTGCGGCGGTACGAAGAGCGGCTCGCGATGGCCGACCGCCTGGCGTCGGTGGGCACCTTGGCCGCAGGGATGGCGCACGACCTGAACAACCCGCTCGCGTCGCTGGTGCTGGGGGTGGACCTCGCTCGGGAGCTGGTCGGGGGGAGCGGCGCCATCGACGGTCCTCGCGCCGACCGGATCCGGGAGCGGCTGGCGGGGGTATCGGCGGCCGCCGGGCGGCTGAAGGCGATCGTGAACGACCTGCGGGTGTTCGCGCGCCAGCCGGAGGAGGTGGAGCGCCTGGTCGACGTACGGGCCCCGCTCGGGGACGCGCTCGACCTCGCCCGCAACGAGCTCCGACACCGCTGCCGGGTCGAGGAGTCACACATGGAACTCCCGCCGGTCCCCGCGAGTGAGGGGCGCCTGGTCCAGGTGTTCCTGAACCTGCTGATGAACGCGGTGCAGGCGTTCCCCGCCGGCCGGTCGCCGGAGCTCAACCAGCTCCGGATCGAGACCGATGTCACCGCCAAAGGGGTCCGGGTGCGGGTGACCGACAACGGCGTCGGCATCCCGGCCGACGAGGTCCACCACGTGTTCGAACCGTACTTCACGACTAAGCCAGCGGGCCAGGGCACCGGCCTCGGGCTGTGGATGGTGCACGGGGTGGTCCGCCGGCTCGGCGGCCGGGTCGGGCTGACCAGTGAGGAGGGGGTCGGCACCACGGTCGAGGTGGTCCTCCCGCTCGGGGAGGTCGCGCCGACCGCGTCCCCGCCGCCGCGACCGGCGCGGCACGAGCACCGGCGGGTGCTGGTGGTCGACGACGAGACCGAGATCGGGGAGCTCCTCGCCGACGTGCTGCGACCGGCGCACCAGGTCGAGGTCCACACCCGCGGGCGGCCGGCGCTGGAGGCGATCCTGTCCGATCCCCCCGACCTGGTGATCTGCGACCTGATGATGCCCGACTTCGGCGGGCGGGCGCTGTACGAGGCGCTGGTCGCCGATGGGCGCGGGCTCGAGGCGCGGGTGGTGTTCGCCACCGGCGGGGCGTTCACCCCGGACGCGTCCGAGTTCCTGGACCGCGTCTCGGCGCCGGTGCTGCACAAGCCGTTCCGCCTGGCCGACGTGCGCAAGCTCGTCGACGCGTGGCTGTTCACGGCCCCAAGTCGATCGTGATCACGTCGGAGGCGAGGTCGTGGATCTCGAGGTCCTCGACCCGGTCTCCGAGCCCGACGAGGCGCAGCAGGTGCGGCGGCAAGGCGCGGAACCGCAGGTGAGCCTCGATCGTGACCGGCCCCGTCGCCCCTTCGGTGGGGACGAACAACGACCAGGTGCGCGAGTACCCCGGCGGGATCGCGCCGGTGGTGTGCTCGTCGGCGGTCCACGGGAACAGCGTGCGCTCCCCGTCCCCGTCCACGAATCCGGACGACAGGCTGATCAGGTCGTGGTCGCCGAATGGCTCCAGCTCGGACCAATGGTCCTTGAGGTCCCCGTTCGCGTCGAGGTCGCCGGTCTGGTACAGCACGGTGCCCTTCGCGTCGGTGGCGACGAGCTCGAGCCACACCTGGCGCAGGAACGTCGAGCCGGTGGGGAGGTTGTGCCCGAGGATCCGGTTGTGCGCGGTGATGTTCACGTCGAACGTCGACCCGGAGGACACGGCGCCCGGGGCGGACAGCTCGAGATCGGCGACCCCGGTGAGCAGCTCGCGCGTGGCCTCGCGCAGCGACTGCTCCTCCCCTTCGGAAATGAACCCGTCGACGAGCGGCACGTCGACGCCGACCCACCGGTGCTCGTGGGTGGTGCGCACCGGGCCGAAGTTCGCCGCCGGCCGTTCGATGGTGCGCATGTGGCAGTCCTGACAGGTCTCGCCGGCCAGGGCGGACGGCGACTGCGTCCACTCGCGGTACGGGCGCTCGAGGTCGAGCCCGTCGGTCTCGATCACGTCGTGGCACCCGCCGCAGAACTCGGAGGTCTCGAACGCGGGGTTGTACTCCGCGAGGTGCGCGCCGCCGGTCTGCGGATCCTGGAGCGAGCCCTGGATCGGCGCCGAGGGGTCGAGCACGTGCCCGCTGTTGTAGTCGCGCACGACCTCGGTGATCGAGTGGCACGAGGTGCAGGTGATCCCCTCCTTCACGATCGGCGACAGGTCGTCGAACGAGAACCCGGGGACGATCTCACCGCCGCGGGTGCCGATCGCCGAGTGGCACTGGACGCAGAACTGGTCCTCGGTGCCCTCGAGGTCGGCCTGGCGCACGCCGACCAACGCCTGGAACAGGGGGTCGACCATCGCGTAGGCGTGCATCGACGTGCGCCACTCGGCCGCGTGGTCGGGGTGGCACGACCCGCAGTCCTCGGCCGACGCGAATTCGGCCGGGTCGAGCGTGGGCTCGGCGGGCATCGACAACGGATCGTGCACCAGCCCGTCGTCGATCGGGGGTGTGCCGGTCTCCGTCTGTGTGTCGGTGTCGGTGTCGGTGTCGGTGTCGGCGCCGGTCTCGCCGCTGGTGGGCGAGGTCGGGTCCGGGTTGCAGGCCAGCAGTGCGAGCGCGAGCATCACAGTGTCCCCAGGAACGCGAGGATTGCGGCGCGGTCCTGCTCGGAGCGCGCGAGGTACGCGGCGATCACCCGGTTCGCCTCGCCCGAGTGGTACCGGATGGCGTCGTCGAGCGTGTCGGCCTCACCGGTGTGCAGGTACGGGCCGGTCTGCGACACGCCCCACAGCGGCGGGGTGCGGAGCTCGCCGGCCTCGGCCGAGGTGTCCTCGATGCCCGGGGTCTTCGGCGGCAAGATGTCGTGCAGCAGCAGATCACTGTACAGGGGCACCCCTTCGAGCGACGGCAGGTGGCACGACGTGCAGCCCACCTCGTCGAACAGCACCTCCCCGAGCGGCGCCGCCGGGTCGGCCGACGCCGTGCGCGGCGGACCGGCCAACGTGCGCAGGTAGAACCCGAGCAGCTCGGCGTCCTCCGGCGCGTACTCCGGATCGGGCACGTCGTCGTTGTCGAAGATCAGGCCGAACGTGAGGCCTTCCTGGTACGGCAACGTCATCCCGAGCTCGGCGGTGACCGCGTCGCGAACGAACTCGTCGATCGACGGCACCTGCGCCTTCCACCCGAACCGCCCGAGCCGAGCGCCGTCGGTCCACGATGGCTTGCCGCTGATCCCGTCCCGGTTCGAGTCCTCCGGGTCGGCGTTGGCGAGCACCGCCTCCTCCGGGATGTCCTCGATCAGGCCGAGACCGAACAGGTGCGGCGTCTGGCGGTGCTCGAAGATCGTCGCTTCGGACTGGGCCCGGACCGGGTTGCCGCGCAGCGCGGTCTGCTTGTGCAGGATGGTCCCCACGCTCGGGACCACGAACCCGCCGTCACCGCCGACGATGCCGTGCCGCATGACGTTCACGTCGCGCGGGCCGGCGCCGCCGAACACGGGCTCGAAGTGGCACGCCCGACACGAGTCGCCGTTGAACCGAGGTCCGCCGACGCCTTCGGCCTCCGCGAACTCGCGGTCGAACAGGTCGCGACCGGCCTCGAACATCGCCGCCTCCTCGGCGGACAGCTCGCGGACCGGACCGCCGTAGGCGCCGACCTCCGCGACCGGGGTGCCCGGGGCGATCAGCCCCTCGGAGACTTGATCCTTGCCCCCGAGCGAGCCGAGGAACCCGAGGATCGCCTGCCGATCGGTCTCGTCGAGCGCGACGTACGCGGCGCGCGCGCGCTCGCCCTCGCCGCCGTGCATCCGGATCGCGGCGTCGAGCGTCGCGGCGCGCCCGTCGTGCAGGTACGGGGCGGTCGCGATCACGCCCCACAGCGGCGACGAGCGGAACTCGGACCCGGTGGCGCCCTTCATCACGATGCCGTCGGCCAGCTCCGGCCCCATGTCGTGCAGGAGCAGGTCGGAGTACAGCGGGAGCGGCCCGCGCGGGCTCACCATCCGCGGGGTGTGGCACTTGTCGCATCCGACCTCGTCGAACGCGCGACGGCCCGCGAGGTGGGTGTCGTCGAACGGCTCGGGCTGTGGCGGCGCCATCAGCATCGACATCGACACGAGGTCGAACAGGTCCTGCGGCGCCATCTCGGGATCGGGCACGCCGTCGTCGTCGGTCAGCGGGCCATCGGGCGCGGCCGCCTGCATCCACTTGCGCAGCGCGGCGGTCTCCTCGTCGGGCACGGAGCCCGAGCTGTCGACCGGGAGCTCGGCGCGCTGCTCGTCGGTGAGCGGGTCACTGGTGACGCCGAGGTGGTTCATCACCGGGCCCCGGATGAACCCCTCGATCGACACGGTCTGCGACTTCATCCCGAACCGACCGACGAACCCGCGGTCCCAGTTCGCCCGGCCGCTGACCCCGTCACCGTCGAGGTCGTCCGGATCCTCACGCTTCAGGATTTCGTCTGCCTCGAGCTCGGCGAGCAGGCCCACGCCGAAGAACGCGATCGGGTTGCGCTGAGCGACCGTGGTGGCCGTGTCGGGCACGTCGGGGCGAGACGGGAACGCGTCGCCATAGGCGTACATCCGCACCACGCCCGACAGGTTGCCCGCCGACTCGTCGAACAGGAACGCGCCGTCGTCGGTCGTGTGGCCCGCGAGGAAGAAGTTGCGGTACAGCCCTGCCCCGCCTCCGAGCACCGGCTTCTCGTGGCATGCCGCGCAGAACGTGACGTTGAACGCAGGACCCAGCCCATCTGCGCGAGAGAACCGGCGCAAGGCCACCGCCTTGCCCCGCTCGAACGTGGCGAGCTGCTCGGCGGTCGCGAACGGGACCGGATCGCCGAGCCGGGCGTAGATCCCCTCGGCGACGGGGCCGTGGTCGCGCCACGGCTCGGGCTCGACGGGCTCGGGTTTGCAGGCGAACAACATCGCGATCATGGGGCCTCCTCGCGGACGAGGGCGGTGCCGAAGTAGGGTTCGAAGAAGTGCCCGGCGACGCCGTAGACGCGGCCGGCGCCGTCGGAC
>JBEBJC010001519.1:0-1532 GCA_040080105.1 Myxococcota bacterium | reverse complement strand
CCCCACAGCACCCCCCACCGCACCCGGTTGGGCGGCGACAGCCTCGTCGGGATCCGGGTCCAGCTCCAGCTCGAGCTCCTCCTCGGGCGCGCTCGCCTCCGGCTCGTCGTCGCCGCTGGTGAGCTCCGGCACCCACACGCCCTCGTAGTCCTCGTGAGAGCGGTACAGCTCGGCCACCAGGCGCTCCTGCTCCTCCTCCTGCAGCGGCCTGCGATCCCAGGGGTACGTCGGCAGCTCCGCCGCGCCGGGGAATCGCCCGCCGGGACCCCGCTCGACCGGAGCGCCGAGCACCCACAGCGACGACAGGATCTCCTCCAGGTGATCACGGTCGTCGGTCCGGGGATCGAGCGCGGAGAACCACCACGAGGGCTGGTCGGACAAGGTGCGCTCGCCGGCCGGCAACAGGGTGGGCCGCGACAGCTCGACGAAGCTCCGGCAGCCGAGGGAGTACAGGGTCTCGACCGCCTGGGAGAACCGCACCGGGCCGCGGATCGTGGCCGCCCAGTGCGCCGCGTCGGCGTGCTCGGTGCGCCGCCCGGTGGCCGCGCTCACCCACCCGATCTCCGGGGTCTCGAACCGGAGCGCGGTCGCGGCCGACGAGAACGCGCCCAGGATCGGGTCGACGAGCGGCGTGTTGTTCGGGAACCCGACCATCCGCTCGGCCTGGAGGCCCGCCATCTTGGCGCGCTCGACCACCTCCGCGACCGCCTCGGGCGCCCCGCCGATCACCACCCGCTCCGGCATCGGCAGCGCGACGATGTCGGCGGCAGGCAGGCCCTCCAGCAGCGTCCGCGCGACGCCCTCGCTGGTGCCGATCACCACCCGGGCCGCCTCGCCGGTGACGGTGCCGAGCAGGCGCCCTCGCTCGGCCGCCACCCGGACCGCCTCCTCGGGATCGACCGCGCCGGCGATGGCTGCCGCCGCCAGCTCGCCCACGCCACACCCGAGGACCGCGCCCGGGACCACGCCGCGGCTGCGCAGGAGCTCGGCCAGCGCGAACGCCACCGAGAACGTGATCGGGTTCGCGAAGATCGGATCGTCGAGCGGGACCTCCCGCCCCAACGCCGGGTACAGCACCGACAACAGCGGGCGCGGCAACACGGTGCGCAGCGCGCGGTCACACCGGTTGAGCGCCTCGCGGAACGCCGGCTCCGACCCGTACAACCGGTCGGTCATCCGCACGTACTGCGCCCCGGCGGGCGGGATGACGAACGCGACCGACGCCTCCACCGCGTAGCCCGAGGCCACCCTGGAAGGGTCGCCCCGCAGGTACGCGTCGAGGCGGGTCCGCACGTCGCTCATCGCGCGGACCGGCGTCGCGACGCGGTGCTCGAAGCCAGGGCGGGACAGCGCGTCGTTCGCGACGCCGTACAGGTCGGCGTCGGTCTGCATCCGCTCCAACGCTCCCCGCACCAGGTCGCGCAGCGCCCGGGACGAACGAGCGGCGAGGCCGAGGATCCGCGGGGACTGCTCGGCCGCCGCGCCCTCCTCCGCCACCCCGATCACCAGGTGGGCGGCGCTCGCCTCACCGA
>JBEBJC010000366.1:0-7538 GCA_040080105.1 Myxococcota bacterium | reverse complement strand
GCCCCGCCCCCTGCGACCCGCCGCACGAAGTCCACCGCGTAGTAGTCGTTCGTGCAGCAGGTCTGGTCGACCCCGTCGTGGAACGCGGAGCAGGTGGGGCCGTACCCGCAGGTGATCACCACCTCGGTCCCCGGCGGGAACGGCACCGCCAGCGACACGCCCGGCGGCAAGACGGCGGCCCCGGGCAACGGCGGGGTCGCGGCGATCGCGACGGAGATCCACATCGACGCACCTCGAGGCGGGCCAGGTTCGCACGGTCGGGCCCGTGCAAACAACCCTACCCGTCGGCCGGATGCACCGGCGCCGGGTCCTGTGGCACAATCACTCGACCTTCCTCAGGGTGGCGCACGATGTGGTGGATCTCCTACGTGAGCTTGGCCGAAGAGCCCGAGGGCGCGACCCAGCCACATGAGCTGTCGTTCCCGCTCGAACCCGTCGAGAACTGCGTCAACTGCCACTACGGCTGGACCGACAGCCCGATCGACACCTGGCAGGGCACGATGATGGCGAACGCGGTCGAGGACCCGCTGTTCCTCGCGGCGCTCACCGTGGCGAACCAGGACATCCCGTTGATCGGGGATCTGTGCCTGCGGTGCCACACGCCCCCGGGCTGGCTCGAGGGCCGGTGCGCGCCCGGCGACACGAGCCTGCTGGTGGAGAACGACTACGAAGGGGTCAACTGCGACGCGTGCCACCGGATGACCCAGGCGCCCGAAGGCCCCCTGATCTCGAACGCGGTGTACACGATCGTCGACGACCGGGTGAAGCGCGGGCTGATCGGGAGCGAGTTCGCCCCCCACGACGTGGTGGTCGACCCGTACCTCGAGACGGGCGAGATGTGCGGGTTGTGCCACGAGGTGAACAACCCGCTGTTCGGCGACTTCCCGATCGAGCGCACGTTCTCGGAGTGGCGAGCGTCGGCGTTCTCCGAGCCCGGCGGTCAGACCTGCCAGGATTGCCACATGCCCGAGGTGATCGGGTACGCCGCGAGCAACTACGGCACCCCTCCGCGCACGCTCCACCTGCACCGGTTCGTGGGGGCGAACACGTTCGTGCCGCGGATCCTCGCGGGGGAGCACCCGGAGGACACCGACAAGGTCGCGTCGTTCGAGCTGGTCCAGGCCGACGCGCGCACCCTGCTCGAGGACTCGGCGGTGGTGACGATCGAGCCCGCCCCCACCTCGTACCTGGGCGCGACCACCGCGTTCACCGTGCGGGTCGAGAACACCACCGGGCACAAGTTGCCCTCGGGGTACCCCGAAGGGCGGCGGGCGTGGCTCGAGGTCGCGGTCACCGACGCGACCGGGCGCGAGCTGTTCCACTCGGGCGCGTACGACCCGGTGGAGGCGCGGTTGCCCGACCCGTCGGTCGACCCGTTCCTGCGGAAGTACGAGGCCCGCCTCGGCTCCGACGGCGTGTTCAGCTACCACATGGTCGAGCAGAACGAGATCCTGTTCGACGGCCGGATCCCGCCGCGCGGGTTCCGCCCGACCCCCGACATCGCCCCGGTCGGGCGCGAGTTCGAGGTGCTGGAGGACGGCTCGCTGGCGCACTGGGACCTGGCCCCGTACGAGGTCGCGATCCCGGCCGACGCGGTCAGCCCGATCACGGTCACCGCCGACCTGTGGTACCAGACCACGATCCGGGAGTTCGTGGAGTTCCTCCGCGACACCAACGTGACCGACGACAGCGGTCAGCGGATGTACGACCTGTGGGTGAAGTACGACCGCGACCCGCCCGAGCACATGGAGCACGCGACCACTCAGTTCGCCGTGCAGCCGCCGCTGTTCGACTTCGGCAACGACGACGACGACGAGGAGGATCCGACCGCGTGTGCGTGTGGGTCCGGAGGCGCGGGCGCCGTCGGTGGGTGGGTGGTCGCCGGGCTCGTGGCGGCGCGGCGTCGGCGTCAGAACAGCGGCAGCTGATCGTCGGCCGGGTCGGCGACGAGCGGCGGCGGTGCCCCGAGGCACGCCTCACACAAGCCGTCGAGCTCGGGCACGTGCGGGTTGACGAGCTCGTGCGCCGCCTCGCGCGGGAGCCACGCCACCGACCGCACGCCGAGCAGCTCGGCCGGGTCGGCGGCGGATCGGCTCACCAGCTCCTCGGGCAGCGGAGAGGCCACCCCGTACGGGCACGCGCCGAGCACCGGCGCCGAGGCGACCCGCAGGTGCACGTCGCGCGCGCCGGCTTCGATCAACAGCCGCACGACCTGCCGCACCTCTCGCCCGGTCGACACCACCGGGGTGACCACCACCACCGTGCGGTCGGCGACCACCGCGGGCACCACCCGCCACCGCGCCCGCGCGGTGAGCCCGGGCACGCCGGAGGGGGGCTCCGGCAGCGGGCGCGCCACCGGGGCCTCGGTGACCACCGCGTCCTCGTACGGAAGGCCCGCGACCCGGGCGTAGGCCCGCGCCGCGACACCCCCGCCGAGCGCGCCACACACGAGGTCGGCCTCGGGGCACGGATGCACCTGGCCGAGCCGCTCACCGAGCGCGGACCGCACCGCGTGGGTCGACCGACCGAACACCGTGGCGTCGGACCGCGCCAGCGTCGCCAGCTCCTGCGCGCACGCCCTGGGCTGGGCGGTGGGCAGCGGCGACACGCTCACCATCCCGCGGGCGTCCGCCACCAACAGCTCCCCCGGCCGCACCTCGCGCCGGACCTCGCCGCCCACGAACCGGATCGCCGCGTCTTCGGTCGCGAACAGCTGGGCGTCGCCCAGGCGCCCCAGCACCAACGGGCGGAACCCGGCCGGGTCGCGCACCGCGATCAGGTGATCCTCGGTGAGCACCACCAGCGCGTACGCTCCCCGGATCCGCCAGATCGCGTCGACCACCCGGTTCACCACCGTGCGCTGGTTCGAGGTGGCGATCAGGTGCAGCAGCAGCTCGGCGTCGGACGCGGTGCGGAACAGCGAGCCCCCGTCGGCCAGCTCGCGCCGCAGCCGCGACCCGTTGACGACCTGCCCCGAGACCGCGGCCGCCATCGGCCCGCCGCGGAACCGACCCCACGCGATCCGGTACAGCTCGCCGTCGTCGGATGGGCCCTCGAGCGGCGACCGCCCGAACACCTGCCCGATCGCGAGCGCCCCGGGGAGCCCCTCGAGCCGCTCGGCCCCGAACGACGCGTGCGCCGGTCCATCCTGCACGTCGAGGCGGACGAGCGCGCCGTCGGCCGAAGCGATCCCGGCGCCCGCGGTGCCCCGGTGCTGCTGCGCGTGCAGCCCGAGCGCGGTCAGCGCCGCCGCGTCGCGGTGGCCCGCCACCGCGAACAGCGCGCTCGTGTCGGCGAACGCTTCCACCCCCTACCCGCCCGCGGGGAACAGGCGGGCATACAACGCGCGGTAGGTGTCGCCAAGGTCGCCCAGGTCCTTGCGGAACACGTCCTTGTCGAGGCGGCGGCCGGTGCCCTTCTCCCACAGCCGGGCGCCGTCGGGGGTGATCTCGTCGGCGAGCACCAGCCGGCCGTCGAGCCGGCCGAACTCGTACTTCGCGTCGATCAGCTCGATGCCGAGCCCGTCCCAGAACTCGCGCAGCACGCCGTTGATCGCGAGCGCGGTCTCGGTGAGGAACGCGAGCTCCCACCGCTTCGCCCACCCGAGCAGCACCGCGGCGTCGGCGGTGACCAGTGGATCGTCGAGCGCGTCGGACTTGTAGAACAGCTCGACCAGCGGCTCGGCCAGCGCGGTGCCCTCGGCCACCGCGTACCGCTTCGCGAACGAGCCCGCGACCTTGTTCCGCACCACGACCTCGACCGGCACGATCTCGACCTTGTGGCACAGCACCTCGGTGGGCCCGAGGGTCGCGATCTGGTGGTGGGTGATGCCCGCAGCGCCGACCAGGTTCAGCAGGTGGGTGCTGATCGCGCAGTTGATCCGGCCCTTGTCGCCCACTTCGGCGCGCTTCTTCGCGTTGAACGCGGTGGCGCTGTCGGTGAACTCCAGCACGACGCGCGATGGATCGTCGGTGGCGTACACCCGCTTCGACTTGCCCTGGTACAGCATCGGTCCGCGCTGCATCGCCTCTCCTGGGGAGTCACGACGGTATCCGGTCGCCCCACCACAGGCGAGGCCGTGGGATGATGCGGCGATGATTGTGTGGATCTCCGCCGCGTGTACGCAGCCCCCCGGCGCCGTCGACGGCCCTACCCCGATCTACGATCCGCAGGGGAGCGGGTTCTTCGACACTCCGTGGCCCGCCGACGACCGGCGCGACGCCGACGGCACGATAGCGCTCGCCGACTTCCCGAACCCGTACGCGGTGAGCCTGGTGTCGACCTACCTCGAGATCGGCGAGGCGCTCCCGGGGTTCGGCCAGAGCTCGCCCGTGTACCTGCGGTTCGACGGCCCGTTCGATCCCACGACGCTGCCCACGCCGTCCGAGTCGATGGCCGCGGGCTCGCCGTTGGTGCTGGTCGACGTGGACCCGGACTCGCCGTACCGCGGCCAGCGGTTCCCGGTGCAGTGGGAGCAGAACGCCTACGACGGCTCCGGGTACATGCCGCTCGACCTGCTCGCGGTGGCGCCGATGTACGGCTGGCCCCTGCGCGGCGGCACCAAGCACGCCCTGGTGGTCAGCACCGCGATCGCGAAGCCGAGCGCCACCTGGGCCGCGCGGCCGCTCGATCCCGACCTCGAGGCGGTGTTGCCCACGCTCGATCTCGAGCCGGACGAGGTGGCGATCGCGACGGTGTTCACCACCCAGGACCCGGTCGCGGAGATGGCGGACCTCGCGTGGTTCGTGCAGAACGCCGTCGGCGGGCCGAACTTCGACGTGGTGATGGAGCACCTGTACGACCACGACGCGTACCAGGCGTGGAGCACCCACTACCCGTCGCCGGTGTTCACCCACGGCGAGCCCCCGTACCTGACCGAAGGCGGCGAGTTCCGGTGGGACGCGAGCGGCCGGCCAGAGATCGCGCGGTTCGACGACCTGCGCCTCGCGGTGTGCACCCCGGTCGGGCTGCCCGAGCCGGCGAGCGGCTGGCCGGTGGTGATCGTGCAGCACGGCACCGGCGGCGACTACCGCGGGTTCTGCGACTCGGACGCCCTGCTCGAGACCGCGAACCAGCTCGGCCTGAAGGGACTCGTCGGGGTGGGCATCGACCAGCCGCTGCACGGGGACCGGCCCGGGGCGGAGAGTGCCAGCGACCTGGCCCACTTCAACATCATCAACCCGGTGAGCGCGTCCACCAACTTCCGCCAGGGTGCGATCGACGCGATCTACTTGGCTCGCGCGCTCGCCCGCCAGCCGTGGACGTTCTCGACCACCGAGGGGTACCAGTTCCGCACCGACCCGGAGCGGATCATGTTCTTCGGGCACAGCCAGGGCGGGCTCACCGGCGCGCTCGCGGCCCCGTTCTGGGCGGGCGACGTGAAGGCGACGATGTTGTCCGGCGCGGGCGGCGTGCTCGCGATCACGGTGGTGGAGCGGATCGACCCGCTCGACTTCGGCGCGCTGGTGCGCGAGCTGCTGCTGCTCGGCGACGACGAGCCGCTCACCCCGCTGCACCCGACCCTCGGGCTGGTGCAGACGCTGGTCGAGGTCACCGATCCGGTGAACTACGCGCCGTACTGGTCCGCCGAGCCGGGGGCCTGGCCGAACCACCTGCCCGGCCCGGTGTTGCTCACCAGCGGTACCGCCGACGCCGCCACGCCGTACGAGACCGCAGTGGCGCTGGCCGCCGCCGGCCGCTTGCCGCAGGTCGGCACGCCGGCCACCCGGTGTGAGGCGGTGCGGATGCGCACCGGGGCGCCGCGCGCGTTGCCCCAAGCAGGCAACAGCGTCGGGTTCGACGGGTCGGTGCACACCTCCGGGTTCTCGCAGTACCTCGACGGCACCCACTTCGTGGTGTACGAGGAACAGGCGGCCGCCGACCTGGTGTTCAACTGGTTCGCGTCTACCGCCGCCGGAGAGCCCGCCCTGTGGTCCGACTGATCCTCACGTTGTCCGGGTGTCACGCCTCTCCCACGCTGCAGTCGATCGAGGCGCGCCCGCCCGGCGACGCGCCGCTGCCGCTGGTGGTGATGGTGCACGGCTACGGCGACCGCCCGGAGAGCATGCTCGAGCTGGTCGAGGCGTGTCACCTCCCGGCGCGGGTGGTGGCCCCGCGCGGCCCGGAGCTGCACCCGAGCGGCCAGGGCTACTCGTGGTACCGGATCACGCTGAGCGCGGACGGGGTCGAGCGCGACGCCGCCGCGGTCGACGCGGCCGCCGACCAGCTCGCGGAGTGGATCGCGACCCAGGGTCCGGCGGAGAAGGTGGTGCTGTCCGGGTTCTCCCAGGGGGGGATCCTGTCGTACACGGTGGCGGTGCGCCACCCGGACCGGATCGACGCGGCGGTGCCGGTGGCGGGCGCGGTGTTGCCCGAGCTGCGCGCGGTGACCGCGCCGCCGGGGGCCCCGCCGATCCGGGCGCTGCACGGGCGGGTCGATCCGTTGTTGTCGGCGGCCGAGGCTCGACAAGGGGTCGAGGCGCTGCGCGGGCGGGGGTGGGACGCGGCGATCACGGTGTTCGACGGGGTGGCGCACCAGATCCCGCCGGAGGTGCACCGGGCGCTGTGCGCGGCGCTGTCGGACGCGATCGCCCCGGCACCTACCGCGCGAGCGCGATGATCACGCTGCCGCCGGCCTGAGTGGCCGACAGCGTCACCACCTCGTCGCCGCGCGACCACCGCGAGGTCTCGTCGCCGGACGTGAGCCTGGTGAACCCCGCCCCGCCCAGCAGCGCCTCGTACGCCGGCAACACCGCGCTCGCGAGCCCGACGTGCGCGACCTGCATCCCGGACTCGGTCGCGTGCACCACCTTGCCGTCCGCCGCCGGCAGCCCGATCGTGGCCCAGCTCACCGGCACCTCCACCCCGTCGCGCAGCAGCGCCTCGAGCCCGGTCGGCACGTCGGAGACGCCGATCGGTCCGCCGCTCCAGATGCGGAACACCGGCAGCAGGCTCACCATCGGCCCGTCGTCGCTCACCGTGACCGACAGCGACCTCTGCTTGCGGTCGAACATCACACACGCCGGGTACGGCGGGACCACCACCCCCGAGGTGGCCACCACCTCGCCGAGCGGCGCGCACCACAACAGCGCGCTCTTCTTGTCGTACTGGAACAGGTCGGCGTCTTCGGGGCGCGCGAACCCGAACTCGACCACCCCGTTCAGCTTCCCGTCGCGCTCGAACAGCTTGCGCTCCCCGAGCCGCCACGCCGGGTTCTCGAGCGCCAACGCGTCGCCCAGCACCACCTGGTTCACCAGCGCCGCGAAGTCCTCCACCGCGCTGCGGGGGTCGTCGGTGCCGATGTCCTCGGCGAGGATCGTGCCGTGCATCGCCGTCAGGTCGAGCTTCCAGGTGACCCGGCCGACCCGCGGACACCCCGCCAGCAGCCCCACGACCCACACCCACGCGAGGTGGCGCATCGACCCTCCGCCCCCTCCTTACCCCGCCATCGCCTCCGCGAGCCCGTCGCGCAGGTCGCGGAACGTGACGCCGAGGTCGGCCCGCGCGGCGGAGTTGTCCCACCCGACCCACACCGGCAC
>JBEBJC010000365.1:0-7568 GCA_040080105.1 Myxococcota bacterium | reverse complement strand
GCGGGCCGGAGACCCGGTCCCGTTCGGCGGCGCGACCCAGCTCGTGGTGGCCCCGGGCGACCTCGGGAACAACCTGCTCCTCACCGTGCGGGTCGACGTCGACACCGACGCGTTGGCCGTGTTGTGGCCGATGGCCGGGATCGCCCCCACCTCGGCGGTGCCGCTCGGCGTGGACGAGTTCGGTCGGCTCGAGCAGTACACCGCGCCGCGGGTCGAGTCGCTGCGGTGTGACGAGCTCGTGCAGATCACCCACTGGCCGACCCCGCCCGGCTGCGCGAGCTACGACTATCGGGCCCCGCCCCCGCCCCGTGGGGAGGACGCGATGGCGCGGATCGGCGAGGAGCCGGTGTGGTCGAGCGCCAGCCTGTACGTCGACGTGTTCGAGCCCGACGAGCTCGAGCCGTTCCTCACCGAGCGCGGCCTCACCTGGACCGAGGCGGTCGGGGAGCGGCTGCTCCCCCACCTCGAGGCGGGTGAGCCCGTGCTGGTGATCATGCCGCTCGACCCCGTGCAGGCGGGCACCTGGCTGTCTCCGGTGCACTTCGTCACGCCCGCCGGGCCGGTGTCGTTACCCCTCACCCTGGGCGCCGCGGAGTCGCCGGTCGACCACGTGCTCGAGGTGTACGGGGTCACCGACGCAGCCGGCGACGACCTGCAGATCGAGAACTTCCCGTCCGCGCCGCTCGCGGCCGACTGCGTGCTCCCCGAGGACCAGACCGCCGCAGAGGCGCTCGACGCGATGTGGTTCGCCGCGAGTGAGGCCTCGCCACTGCCGGTGTGGACCCGCACGTTCGCGCAGCGGGGCGACACGTGCTCGCCGTGCACCGGACCGGCCCCGACCCCGTTCGACCTGTCGGTGCTCGGCGTGTCGGGGGGCGCCCAGGACAGCCGGATCGGCCGGGTCCGGTTGACCTACGCCCCCACCCAGCTCGACGAAGACCCGGTGGTGTCGTTCGGCGGGGGCGCAGCCGACACCGACATCGTGTTGCTCGCGTACGAGCCAGGCCTCGCGTTCGCGTTCCCGACCTGCGGCTCCGACGGGATCGACGCCGATGCTGCGGCGTGCCCCGACGTCGACCTGGCCCCGGCGGGGTGTGCAGCGGCGCCGCGTGGGCTCCCGCCGCTGGTGCTGGCCGCGCTGCTCCTCGCCGGGCGTCGGCGGTGGGGTCCGGCAGCGGCGATCGGGCTCGTGCTGGCTCTCTCGGCGCCGGCGGCCCGCGCCGGCGATCCACACCCGGCGACCGAGCTCGCGGCGGGGCTGGCGCTCGTGGGCACCGATCGGATCGTCCCCGCCGGGCTCGACCACGGCGCTCCGTGGGTCGGGAACCCGATGCTCGCAGTCGAGTTCCGTCGCTCGCTGTGGGGCTGGCGCGCCGGCCGCACGGTGGGGCTCCTGGGCGCAGCGCACGGCCTGATCGGCCACGCTGCGCCGTGGGGGGCTCGCCGGCCGACCTCGTTCACGCTGATCGAGCCGTGGCTCGGCCTGGACGTACGCCACGGGCGGCTGCGCGAGGCGAGCCCGCTGTGGTTCGGCCGGTACGGCGTCGACCTGGTGGTGGCGTTCCTCGACTCGAGCGCCGCCCCGCCCCAGACCACCCCGTCCGGGGGCCTGCACGCCGGCGTCGGGAAGTGGCTCGGGCGCGGAGCGTCGCGTACCGCGGTCGAGCTCCGGGCGACCCTCGTGGGGCGCACCGACGGGTACGAGACCACGTTCCACCCGAACCTCGACGCGCGCGGCTGGATGTACTACCCGGGCGAGGCGCGCGTTTGGCTGATGATCGGCCGCGTCAGCTACTGATCGCCCACAACGCGAGCCCAGAGATCACCGCCCACGACGCCGCGGCCTGGAGCAGCACCCGCCAACCCACCTCGCGCAGCGTGGCGGGCGACAGGTCGGTGCCCACGAGGAACAGCGCCGCAGCGAACCCGGCCCGAGCGAGCTCGACCAGCGGGGGTGACGCCGCGCGGACCGCGGGGATCGTCGTGCTCGCCACCGAAGCCGCCAGGAACCCCAGCACGAACCAAGGAAAGGTGAACGTCGCCTTCGACCGGTCGCCCAGCGCCCACGACACGGCCAGGGTGACCGGCGCGATCCACAGGGCGCGCGACAGCTTCACCGCGGTGCCGACCTGCAGCGCGGTCGGCCCGTACGCGCTCGTCGCGCCGACCACCGACGACACGTCGTGGATCGCGACGCCGGCCCACGCGCCGAACTGGGCCTCGGTGAGCCCGAGCGCGTGGCCGATTGGGGGGAACAGGTACAGCGCCACCGCGTTGAGGATGAACACCGCGCCGAGGGACACCGACATCTGGGACCGGGTGGCTCCGGTGGCGGTGCCGACCGCGGCGATCGCGGAGCCGCCGCAGATCGCGGTGCCGCTCGACAGCAGCGCCGAGGTGATCCGATCCACCCCGAGCAGCCGACCGAGGCCCATCCCGACGATGAACGTCGCCACGATGGTCACCGCCGCCATCACCAACCCTTGTCGACCCGCCTCGAGCACCTTCTCGAGGTCCATCCCCAGCCCGAGCAGCACCACGCAGACCTGGAGCAGCGGCTTGCTGAACCGCGCCACGGTCGGGGACGGCGACCCCACGGTGGTCGCGAGCGCGGCGCCGAGCCCCAGCCCGAGCCCGGCCGAGCCGTACGGCGAGACGGTCAGCGCGAGCAGCAGCCCGAACGGGATCCACCGCCAGTCGCGTCCCACGGCCACCTCCGTGCCCGGCGTATCGCGTCGCGGTGGCCGGGCACCGAACGGCGATGTACGACTCGGAGGGAGCGCCGTGTGTACCTGCTGATGGTCGCTTGTGAGCAACCCGAGCCCACCCCGCCGAACACGTTCGACCCGGTCGCGGTCGGCCTCGGGTACGACGGGGTGGTGAGCCCCGAGGGCCAGCTCACCGGGTACTCGGTGGGCGGCGCCGAACAGGCGCCGATGTTGGTGCTGATCTTCGGGTCGGAGGCGTACTTCGGCGCGAGCGACGCCGAGACCCGCGACGCCGAGTCGTGTGTCGCGGTGGGGACCCTCGCAGCCTCCCCGTCCCCCGACCCGCTGCCGACGTGGGACGGCAGCGCGTTGTTCTGGTCGTACGAGCTCGGGCTGCCGATCGAGCAGTCGGACTGCGCCGGGCGGGTCGACCCCGAGCGGTGGGGCGAAGACGCGTCGGGGCTGCTCGATCGGTTCGCCGACGCGCACTTCGGGTTCGGCGTGGGCCCGATGACCGACCTCTTGCGCGACGCGTGGTCGAGCGAGACGCTGGACGCGGTGGGCCCGTCGATGGTCGCAGAGTGGTTCGCGTTGACCGACGCCTCCGGCGGCTGGGTCGGGGGCGACTGGACCACCGGCGTCACGTTCCAGGTCGACGAGGCCACCGGCGAGCTCCCGACCGAGATCGACCCGGAGACCGGCGACGAGCTGCTGATCCCCGAGGTGATCGAGGGCTTGGTGCCCGGCGACCCACTCCCGGCGCTGTACGTCCGGTCGTACCCGGTGTGGTACCAGGACTTCGTGCTGATGGACCTCGACGCGCTGTAGCCGTCAGACCCGCTCGAGCGGCTCCCCCACCAGGTCGTGATCGGCCGCCTGGGTGATCTCCACCCGGACGAACGCGCCTGGGGCGATGTCGATCGACGGCTTGCCGTCCGGCCCAGGCTCGGGCTCGGTGACGAACACGACCCCGTCCACGTCCGGGGCCTGGGTGGGGAGGCGCGCCTGCCACAGCAGCTCGCTCTCCTCGGACCGGCGCTCCACCAGCACCACCTGGGAGGTCCCCACGAGGCGAGCGAGCTTGGACCGGCTGATCTGGCGCTGGATCTCCATCAGCTCGGCCTGGCGCGCGGTCTTCACCTCGTCGGCGACCTGATCGGGCAGCGTGGCCGCCGGCGTGCCCTCCTCTGCGAAGTAGGTGAACACGCCCACGTGATCGAACTTCGACGCCCGCACGAAGTCACACAGCTCGGCGAAGTCGGCGTCGGTCTCCCCCGGGAACCCCACGATGAACGTGGTGCGCAGACTGATGTCCGGGACCGCCGCGCGCACCCGATCGAGGATCCGCTCCTGGCCCTCTCGGGTCACCCCGCGCCGCATCGCCCGCAGCATCGACCCGCTGGCGTGCTGCAGCGGGATGTCGAGGTACTTCACCACCTTCGGGTTCCCCGCGAGCTGCTCGAGCAGGCCCGTGGGCAGCCCGTGCGGGTACGCGTAGTGCAGCCGGATCCACCGGACCGAGTCGATCTCGGACAGCGCCTGCAGCAGCGGCCCGAGCCCCGACCCGTCGCCGAGGTCGCGGCCGTACGCGGTCGAGTCCTGTGAGATCAGGTTGAGCTCGACCACGCCTTCGTCGGCGAGGCGCCGGGCTTCGGTCACGAGCGACGGGATCGTGCGCGACCGCAGCTTGCCGCGCAGGGTGGGGATGATGCAGAACGCGCACCGGTGGTCACAGCCCTCGCTGATCTTCAGGTACGCCGAAGCGCGCGACCACGAGTTCACCCTCGGCGCGAGCTCGTCGTGCAGGTACAGCGGGACGTCGACGTACGACTTCGGCGCCTCGGCGCTGCGGGACTGCAGCACCTCGGTGATCCGGTGGTACTCGCCCGTGCCGAGGAACGCGTCGACCTCGGGGAGCTCCGCCTCGAGGGTGCGGCCGTACCGCTGCACCATGCAGCCGGTGACCACGAGCTTCTCACACCGGCCGGTCTCCTTGTACCCGGCCATCTCGAGCACGGTGTCGATCGACTCCTCGGTCGCCGGCTGGATGAACGAGCACGTGTTCACCACGATGATCTCGGCGTCGGCGGGATCGTCGACCAGCTGGAACGCGGCGTTCAGCAGCTTGCCGACCATCACCTCGCTGTCGACCCGGTTCTTCGGGCAACCGAGGCTGACGAGGTGCACCTTCTTCCCCGGTGCGACGCGCCCCGAGGCGTCGGGACCGAGCACGGGGCGGGACGAGGTCGTGGTCTCCAACTAGCCTCCGGCGTCCACCACCTGAACACCGGCGGGAACCTGGAAGGTGAACACGTCGTCGCCGACCGCGCCACCGAGCTCGAGCCCGGTGAAGTCGATCGTGGTCACCACGTCGAACAGATCGGTGATCTTCACCAGGTCCAACCCGAGCTTCGGATCGAGCTCGATCACGACCTTCTTGAACTGGACGGTGTCGTCGCCGGCCTTCGGCGACAGCGACAGGTCCCACCCCGCGGCGGCGTCCCCGCCGGACAGCGCCACGTCGTACCGCTCGCCGAGCCGATCCATGGACTGGAGCACCGCGAACGTGCTCGCGACCTGCTCTCCGACGCCCTTGATCCGCGTGACCTGCTTCTCGGCCGGGTCGTAGATCCACAACGTGGAGCCGTCACACACGAACTGCCGCCCGCCCGGGCCCGACTCCCACCGCACCTTGCCGGGGCGCTTGAGCACCACCGTGCCTTGCTGGACCTGCTCGCCGTACGGAGAGGCCGTCCGTTGCACGAACGAGCCCTTCAGCACGTCGGCCGGGCCGTACTTCGTCGACAGCTGACCGAGCACCACCCGCGCCTCGGGCGACGGCTCGGCCGCCGCCACCGGGGCCATCGCAGCCAGTACGAACCACATCGGACCTCCGCGGCGTAGGACGCCCCCGCCGACCGCGCATTCGCCGTACCACCGACGGGTGGGCTCCGCCATGCCCCGGCGGCGGCCCACTACATCGGCAGGACCTCACGCGCGCGAGCGCCGTCGGCTGGGCCGACGATCCCGCGCGCCTCCATCTGCTCGATGATCCGGGCCGCGCGGTTGTACCCGATCTTCAGGTGCCGCTGGACCAGCGAGGTGCTCGCCTTGCCGATCTGCCGGATCACGTCGACCGCCTCCTGGAACATCGGGTCGAGGTCTTCGTCGGAGACGCCGCCCTCCTCACTCGGCTCGGCGGTGACCCCGTCGATGTAGTTCGGCTTGCCCTGCGAACGCAGGTAGTCCATCACCCGCACCGCCTCCTCGTCGGACACGAACGGGCCGTGGACCCGCGCCATGTCGCCGGCGTTCGGCAGGTACAGCGAGTCCCCTCGCCCGAGCAGCGCCTCGGCGCCGATCACGTCGAGGATGGTGCGCGAGTCCACCCCGGACCGCAGCTTGAACGACACCCGCGTCGGGAGGTTCGACTTGATCAGGCCGGTGATCACGTCGACCGACGGGCGCTGGGTCGCCACGATCAGGTGGATGCCACACGCGCGCGCCATCTGGGTGAGGCGGGCGATCGACCCTTCGACCTCCTTCTTCGCCACCAGCATCAGGTCGGCGAGCTCGTCGATCACGATCACGATGTACGGCAGCTTCTCCGGTCGCCAGCTCGGATCGATGTCCGACGACAGGGCGTACCGCGACGCCTTCTCCAGGGTCCAGTCCTGCAGCTCGTGATCGACCTTCCGGTTGTACCCGTCGATGTTGCGGGTGTCCCAGTGCGCGAGCAGCTCGTACCGGGCGTCCATCTCGCGACACGCCCACGCGAGCGCGGCCGCGGCCTTCTTCGGCTCGACCACCACCGGGTGCAGCAGGTGCGGGATGTCCTCGTACAGCTTGAACTCGAGCTTCTTCGGGTCGACCAGCAGCAGCTTCAGCTCCTCGGGCGTCTTGCGGAACAGCAGGCTCATCAACATGCCGTTCACACCGACGCTCTTGCCGGACCCGGTCGTGCCGCCGACCAGGAGGTGCGGCATCTTCGCGAGGTCGGCGACCACCGGCGCCCCCTCGACGTCCTTGCCCAACACCACCGGCAGGGCCATCCCCTTGCTGTTTCGAAACTCGTCGGCGGCGAGGAGCTCCCGCAGGTAGATCGTGAGCCGGTGGGCCGACGGGATCTCGATCCCGACCACGCCCTTCCCCGGGATCGGCGCGACGATCCGCACGCTGGTGGCACACAACCCCATCGCCAGGTCGTCGGCGAGCGAGGCGACGCGCTTGACCGAGATCCCCTTCTCCGGGAGGAACTCGAGGGTGGTGACGACCGGCCCGACGCGGACGTCGGTGACTTCGCCCATCACCTTGAACGAGGCGAGGGTCCCCTCGACCAGGACCGCCATCTCCCGCAGCTGATCCGTGTCGAACACGGCCTGCTGGGGCGGGACCGGGTCGAGCAGCGACAACTTCGGCAGCTCGAACTCGCCGCGGACGGCTTTGCCCAACGCGCCGCCGTCGTCCCGGACCTTTCGGTCGAGGAACGCGGCCTTGTGCACCACCGCGCCGGAGACCTGGGCGGTGGCGGCCACCCGGGCCTTCGGGTCGGGCTTGAGCAGGCGCGGCGGCAACGACGGCGGCGTCGAGTCCTGGTCGACGACCTCCTCGTCCTCGTCGACCTCCTCTTCGTCCGCGTCGTAGCCGTCCTCCGCCGAGCCCACGTCGGACGGGAGCACCGGCTTCGCCCGGACCGGCGCGCGCTCGAGCTTCGCCGCCGGCCGAGCGGAGCGCTGGGCGCGCACCGGCTCCGACGGACGGGTCGGCTCCTCGTGGGTGGGAGCCGGGCGCGCGGGCGCGCCGTGGCCGGTCGAGGTGCGCGGCGTCCACTGCGGGAAGATCTGCAGCACCTCCGACGAC
>JBEBJC010000364.1:0-7568 GCA_040080105.1 Myxococcota bacterium | reverse complement strand
CCTCGTGGAGCCACACCGGCGTGATCCCGGCGAACCCGACCCACCCGGTCGGGTCGGCGAACCCATCGCCCGGCGGGGCGTGGTGCGGGAACACGATGTACGACTCGCAGTCGGACGACACCTCGACCACCACCGGGTCGAAGAACCGGCCCCCGCCGGCCACCTCGAACGGGTTCTCGAACACCGCGAGGTCGGGCCCGGGCGCGTCGACCACCGGCGGGTCGAACCCGAGCACCACCCCCTCGTCCGGGCCGAGCCCGAGCGAGAACACGTCGAGGCTGCCGCGCTCGGCCCCGCCCCCGCGCACACCGTTCTCGGCGGCCACCGGGTCGTGGAACGGCGCGTCCGACGCGGTCGGCGCCTCGAGCACCACCGCGAGCGTACCCAGCGCGTCGATCGAAGCCGACGACTGGCCGGGCGCACAGCCGGCGAGCCCGAGCGCGATCAGGGCGTGAGATCGGTCCACGGGAACCCCCCGCACCCGTCCGCGCCGGGATCGACGTCGTCACCCCGCGGCGCGGCCTCGGCCTCGGCCCGGTCCGCCGCCGCGTACGCGGTCTGGCAGTAGTACAGGTGGCCGTCGGGGCCGGTCACCCAGTCGAACCGGCTCCACAGATCGGGGAAGTACGCGTTGTCCGCCGCGTTCTGCGCGACCAACCACTCGTCGTCCCACGCCGCGATCGTGAACACGTTCGGGTCGTACCCGGCGTACTGCACCGTCCACGACTGTTCGGTGATCTCGTGGGTCGAGCCGAACACGTCGACGTACGACCCCACGATCGACAGGCCCTCGGGTGGGGTCCCGCTGTCGACGACGGGCTCGGAGCCGCTGTCGGCCGAGTCTGGGGTGGTCTTGGTGGCACCATCGCACGCGCCGAGCGCGGCGAGGATGACCGAAAAGCGAAGAGACACGGGTTCTCCAAGGCAGTGCGGTTCATCCCGGCACGGGTTGGAGAAGTGCACACGAACGCGCACGGCCCCTCGTCCCTCTCCGGGGACATCGCGAGGGCAGGCGCACGGTCGGTCTCCCGGCTGACGGCTCGTCTCCCGATCCGCCTTCCCACGCGGGTGACCGCACAGTGGCTTCGTGGACCGGGCGCTGGCCGAATACGGTGGCGGGACCGCGCCGGAATCTCACCGGCTTCCCATGCTCACCCGGAGGTGAGCACCGTGCACCCACATCTTCGGGTTGTCGCCGCCGGACTATCCGGGGCTGGGCGCCCGAGCCACCGGCACCGGGAACGGCGCGCGCTGCACCGGCTCGTACCCGGCCGTGCGCGCGGCCTGCAGCACCCGGGCGAAGTCCCGATCGATGGTCGCCCCCGCGCGGGTCGTGACCTCGTCCTCGGTCGGCAGGTCGAAGTCGTCGGCGCCGAACCGCAGCCCGTCGAGCGCGCGCTCGTTCTGGGTCAGCACGCTCGCGCGCAGGTGGTCGAAGTTGTGCAGGAACAGCCGGCAGATCGCGAGCCACCGGAGGTACTCGCCCGACCCGATCTCCACCCCCCCGAGCTCGTTGTTGTACGGCTTGTAGGTCCAGCACAGCAGGCTCGGCAGCGCGCCGCCGACCGAGTCCTGGAACGCGCGCAGGCGCTCGAGGTGCTCGAACCGCTCGTCGAGTGACTCGTCGAACCCGATCACCATCGTGGCGGTCGAGCCGAGCCCGGCGGCGAGGATCGCGCGCTGGGCGTCGAAGTAGTCGTCGACCGTGTACTTCAGCGGGCTGTGGCGCAGCCGGAACGAGTCGGCGAGGATCTCGGCGCCGCCGCCGGTCACCCACCGCGTGCCGTGTGCCTTCAGGATCTCGGCCCCTTCGGCGTAGGTGAGCCTAGACACCTTACAGGCGTACATGAACTCCGCGACCGTCATCTCGTAGAACTCGAGGTCGGGGTACCGGGCGCGCAGCTTCTGGAACAGCTCGGCGTAGTCGATGATCCGGAGCTTCGGGTGGAACCCGCCGTTGAACCCCACCATCGTGCCGCCGTACGCGCGCAGGGCGTCGATCCGCTCGCAGATCTGGTCGAACGTGAGCAGGTACCCCTCGGGGTGCTTCGGCAGCCGGTAGAACGCGCAGTAGTCACACCGGGCCACGCACACGTTGGTCGTGTTCACGATCGCCATCATCAAGTAGGTCGCCCGGCGGGGCGGGTGCCGCCGATCGCGGGCGGTGGTCGCGAGCGCGGAGAGCGCGTCGTCGGGGGCGTGCTCGAACAACCATCGCGCGCTCGCCACGTCGAGCGGCGCGCCGGCGTTCACTCGGGCAGTGATCTCGGCCAGCACGTCGACCTCCGGGGTGGAGGTAACCCCCGCCGCGACCGGATACCTGCGCTCCGCATGAACAAGTGGGAGCTGGTGGAGCGGGTCGACGTCCCGGGCACCGACAGCGTGATGTCGCTGATGCGGCGCGCGCACGAGCTCGCGATCGCGGTCGACGGGCGTCAGCTGATGAGCAGCCTGGTCCACGGGTCGGAGGACGCGTTGGCAGAGCTGGCGTGCGCCCGGGTCGGGGCGCGCCCCGGAGCGCGGTTCCTGATCGGCGGGCTCGGCATGGGGTTCACCCTGGCTGCGGCGCTGCGCGGGCTCAGACCCGACGCCGAGGTCGTGGTGGCCGAGGTGGTCCCGGGGGTGGTGGCGTGGAACCGCGGCCCGATCGGTCCGGTGGCCGGCCACCCGCTCGACGATCCACGCGCCTCGGTGGTCGAGGGCGACGTGGCCGACCGGATCCGCGGCGCGACCGAGGCGTGGGACGCGATCCTGCTCGACGTGGACAACGGGCCGACCGGGCTCACCCGCCCGACCAACAACTGGCTGTACGGGTGGGAGGGGCTCGAGGCCGCGCACCGGGCGCTGCGACCCGGAGGCGTGCTCGCGGTGTGGTCGGCCGCCCCCGACAACGCGTTCACCCGGCGGGTGCAGCGGGCGGGGTTCGCGGTCACCCCGATCGAGGTGCGGTCGCGCGGCGCGAAGGGCGGCCACCGCCACGTCGTGTGGGTCGCCACCCGGAGCGCGAGCCTGTCGCCGCGCGGGCGTGTATGACGGGGGACACACGAGGAGTCCCCGATGGTGCCGTTCCTGTGGTCCGCGCTCGCCGCCGCCGAGCCCGCGTCGTTCGACGGGCAGCCCGCCGAGATCGCCACGATCGACCCCGCGTTGCCGGGAGCGTCGGGAGACGGGGTGGTCGGCGGCGATCCGGTGAAGCGCGGCAAGTGGGACGACGCGGCCGGCATCCTGATGTTCGGCGCGTTCGTCGGGTGCACCGGCACGTTGATCGGCCCAGACGTGGTGCTCACCGCCGGCCACTGTGTGCTCGACTACCCAGTCACGCACGTGCTGCTCGGCAGCAAGGACTCGGCGACCGACCAGGGCGAGCGGCTCGAGGTCGAGCAGGTGATCGAGTACCCGGACTCCCAGTCCACGTTCGACGTGGCGCTGCTGCTGCTGAAGCAGCGGTCGAAGTACGCGCCGCGCGAGCTCGCGCTCGACTGTGTGCTCGACGACTATCTGTATGACGGCGCACCGGTGCAGATCGTCGGGTTCGGGATGACCTCGGCGGCCGGCGACGACTACTTCAACACCACGTTGAACGAGGCGCCGTCGGTGGTGCTCGACAAGAACTGCGACGAGTCCACGTTGAACGGGGTGTTCGCCGGGTGCCGCGGCGGGCTGCCGCCGGGCAGCGAGCTCGCGGCCGGCGGCGGCGACACCAACGCGTGCTACGGCGACTCGGGCGGCCCGCTGTACCTGAAGACCGACCGCGGCGACTACGTGGTCGGCGTCGCCTCCCGCCTGTTCCTGGGCTCGAACCCGTCGGCGCCGTGCAGCACCGGCCAGATCTGGGTGCGCCCCGACGCGGTGGTGCGGTGGATCGAGGACCAGGTCGGCGGGCGCGAGCTCGCCTACCCGTCGTGCAACGAGCCGCCCGACGCGGTGGTCGACCCGATCGTCACCCGGAAGAACCGCGCGGGGGCGACCGCGGTCGCGATCGACGATCCGGACGGCGACCCCGAGCAGGCCTCGATCGAGGTGGTGGAGCCCCCCGCCCACGGCGCGGTCGCGGTCGACGGAGACACGCTGACCTACGAGCCCGAGCGCGGGTTCGTCGGCGCCGACGCGTTCACCGTGGCGATCACCGACGCGGGCACCGACGATCGGCGCACCGGCGACCCGGCGACGATCGAGGCCGCGGTCGAGGTGGTGGTCGAGGGCGGCTGCGGGTGCGCGACCGGCGGTCCGGGGTCAGGGGCCGGGCTGTTCGCCGCGATCGTCGCGTTCACCTGGCGTCGGCGCGCCCGGCCGACCGACTTCGGCTATCATCGCCGCCCCTCCCCACGTCGTTCCCGGGTCAGCGTCAGTCGATGAGTGAGACGCCAGCACAGGTCGGTCCGTACACCCCCCAGCAGCTGTTGGCGCTCGGGGGCCAGAGCATGGTGTGGCTGGGATCGGGTCCGGAAGGCCCGGTCGCGCTGAAGATCGCGCGCACCGACGACGGCCGGCGCGGGCTCGCGCGCGAGATCGAGATCCTCCGCACCCACCGCCACCCGAACCTGGTGGCGCTGCGCGACGCCGACCCGGACGGCGAGTGGCTCGCGCTCGAGCGGGTCGACGGCGCGTCGGCCGACCTGTGGGCGACCGAAGGCAGCGCTGGGACCACCGACCAGCCGCGGCGCTCGATCGACGAGGTGGTCGACCTCGGACTGCAGCTGGTCGAGGTGCTGGCCCACCTGCACGCCGCCGGAGTCGTCCACGGCGACCTGAAGCCGTCGAACGTGATGGTCACCCCGCAGGGCGTGGCGAAGCTGATCGACCTCGGGGTCGCCACCACCGCCGGCGAGAAGGTCGAGGGGTTCCGCGGCACCCTCGGCTTCGCGGCCCCCGAGCTGCTCAACGGCAAGGCGCCGTCGGTCGCCACCGACGTGTACGGGCTGGGCGCGCTGCTGTACGCGGTGCTGGTGGGCCGCGGTCCGTTCGTGGCGCCCGACCCGGCGGCGCTCACGTACCTGCCGCTGGTGAGCCTGCCCCCGCCCCCGTCCACGTTCCGCCCGGAGCTGCCCGCCCCGCTGAACCAGCTGCTGCTGGGGATGCTCGCGCGCACCCAGGACCGGCGGCCCGATCTCGCCAAGGTCCGCGACGGCCTCGCGAAGGGGCGGTCGGCCTTGCCGGGCCCGCCGGTGTTGGGGATGGCCGACGAGCGCGAGGAGCTCCGCCGCGCCGTGGTGGGCGCGGCCGACGGCGAGCCGCGGATCGTGGTGTTGTACGGGGTCGCCGGCTCGGGGCGGCGCACCCTGATCGCCGAGGCGGTCGAGTACGCCCGGCGCGAGGGGATGCCGTACCTGCGCGGGACCGACCCCCAGGGCGCGATCCCCGCGATCCGGGAGGCCGGCGCCCCGTCGGTGCTGGTGATGAAGGCGCAGCACCGCGGCGCGCGCCAGCTCGCGGAGACGGTGCTCAAGGACAAGCTCGGGTGCCTGGTGCTGCTGCACGCGGACCGCCCGGTGGCGGGCCTGTCGGCCCACGGCGCGATCCAGCTCACCCCGAGCCCGCTGTCGGCGTCGGACGCGAGTCGGCTCGCGCAGGTCTGGTCGGCGGACGCGAGCTTGGCCGAGGACTGGTGGCGGAAGTCGATGGGGCTCCCGATCGCGATCCTCGGCCGGATCCGCGCCTGGCGGCGCGACCACGGTCAGTCGGTGACCCAACACGCGCCGCTGCCGGCCGAGTCGCGCAAGATCTACGACGCCCTGCGGAACCGGCCGAAGATGAAGAGCCTGGTGCTCGAGCTCGCGGCCGAGCTGCAGATGACCGAGCATTTGTTGTTGGACCACTGCGAGGTGCTGTTCGCCGAAGGCCTGCTCGAGCCGGCCGACGACGGGCTGTCGGTGGTGGTCACCCGGGCGAGGAGCGTAGTGTGAGCCAACGAGCGGCGAGTGAACGTTCGAGCGGGCTGTTCGACCCGGCCCCGCGCGAGCAGGTCGTGGCGGAGCTGGTGGAGCGGTCGCGCAAGCGGCTCGACCGGATGGCGGACCCCGCGCTGGAGGCGGTGCTCGAGGACGCGCTGTGGCACGAGCGCAAGCGGCTCCACCGCAAGGACCACTCGGAGGAGCCCGAGCTCGACCACCTCGACGAGCTGGCGCGGGCGTTGGTGCGCGGGTCGCGCCCGGAGCGGATCGGCGCCGGGCTGCGCCTGGTGCGCGACTGGTCGGACGAGATCCACGGGCGGTTCGACCCACGGGTGTACGACGTGGCCACCCGGGCGCTGCCGAAGGGCCTCGCGGCGCTGCTGTCCGGCCGGCCGAGGATCGGGCTCCGCTCCGACCGGAGCCTGCCCGAGTGGGACCTGCGGCCGGAGAGCCGGATCCTGGTGAAGGGCGACCTGCCGTGGCTACACGAGCTCGCGCAGGAGGCGACCCTGATCCTCGCCCCGACCCACGTGTCGAACCTCGACAGCCCGCTGGTGGGACTGGCGCTGTTCCTCGCCGGGTTGCCGCCGTTCGTGTACGGCGCGGGCCTGAACCTGTTCTCGAACAAGATCATCGGCTGGTGGATGCACCGGCTCGGCGCGTACACCGTGGACCGCACGAAGAAGGCCACGTTGTACAAGGACGTGCTCAAGGACTACTCGGTCCGCGCGCTCACCACCGGGCACCACTCGCTGTTCTTCCCCGGCGGCACCCGCGCGCGCTCGGGCGAGGTCGAGCCGCGGCTGAAGAAGGGTCTGCTCGGGACCGGGATCGTCGCGTGGCAGGAGATGCTTCAGGCGCGCAAGGACCGCGGCCCGGGGCGGCGCACGGCCGAGGTGTACGTCGTGCCGTTGTCGCTGTCGTACACCCTGGTGCTCGAAGCGGCGACGCTGATCGAGGACCACCTCGCAGAGGCCGGCAAGCAGCGGTACATCATCAGCGACGACGAGTTCGCCCAGCCGAGGCGGATGTTCGCGTTCGCCCGGCGGGTGCTCGATCTCGACGCGGCGGTGATCGCCCACTTCGGGGCGCCGCTCGACGTGTTCGGCAACCCGGTGGCGCGCGATCCGGCCGAGCGGGCGGCGCAGGCCGAGCGGCGGGCCCGGTACGTGTGCGACCGGAACGGCGACGTGACCTGGGACGAGCAGCGCGACCACGCGTACACCGTGCGCCTGTCGGAGGCGCTGGTCGACGGGTTCGCCCGGTACACCCACCCGCTGCCGACCCACGTGGCGGCGGCGGCGGCGTGGCGGTGCCTGTGTGAGCAGGTCGGCTCGACCGACCCGTTCCGGGTGGTGCGCTCGCCGATCGAGAAGCGGCGGATCCCGGGTGAGCGGTACCTGCGCGAGCTGCGCCAGGTGGTCGACACGCTGCGGGCCGGCGCGCGCGAGGGCCGGTGGGTGGCCGACGAGCTCGACGGTCCGGTCGAGGCGCTGCTCGAGGTCGCGCTGGACCGGTTCGCTCGGTACCACCGCAGCCACGCGCTGATTCGGCGAGGCACCGAGCTCGTGGTCGAAGATCCCAAGTTGTGCCTGTACTACCGCAACCGCACGACGATCATGGACCGGCCCCCGCGCCGCCGTCCGCTCGGGGAGGGGGTGTCATGAAGGTCGGGAT
>JBEBJC010001518.1:0-1544 GCA_040080105.1 Myxococcota bacterium | reverse complement strand
GCCCGCCTCCGGGCGGTTCTCCACGTCGCCGTTCGGAGCGTCCCCGTGGCACACGAAGCAGTCGGCCGTCCCGTTCGGCCAGTTCGGGAACGCGACCTGACCGTAGTCGTGGGGGTCGTCGCCGTTCAGGACCAGCGGCTCCGGTCGGTCGGCGCCGGCGTGGATCCCGTGCACCATCGAAGCGAACGAGATCGTCGCGCCCGGCGTGGTCGCGGGGTCGAGCGCGGAGCCTGCGTCTTCGGCCCCGTCGACGTGGCACAGCCGGCACCCCGCCACGTCTCCGTGGAGGCCCCCGTGGGCGTACAGGTCGTCGCCGTGACACGCGGCGCAGCTGGCCTGGGTCACCGACTCGAACGGGGTCAGCGCGGCGGCGGCGCCCTGCAGCAGGTCGAGCGCGGCGTCCGACGACTCGGTCCAGGGGGTGCCGTCGGTCCAGGTCCACTGGAGGTGCGCGGTCCCGCCGAGGGTGTAGGTGCCGTCGACCAGCGGCAGCCCGCCCCAGTCCCCGTCGACCGGTCCGATGTCCGCGGTGTCGTTCGCGGGCGGGGCGAACGCCGCCGGCACCGCCACCGGCAGGTCGTAGGTCCAGGTGCCGTCCGCGTGGAACACCGCGCCGGCGCGGACGTCGCCGATCGCGGCGCTGTCGAGGACCACCTGCGGGTGGTCGGTGGGGCCGGCGAGCTCGAGCGTGAGCCCGGCCAGCTCGGTCAGATCGTACGGCCGACCGCTGTCGTCGTCGACCCGGAACGTCACGGTGAGCGCGTCGCCCGGCAGGAGCCGACCGTCCGCGCCGGTGCCGCCACCGACCGACAGCAGCTCGAAGGTCAGCCCCCACGGCCCGAGCCCGACGTGGTCACCGGGTGAGCCCACCGCGTCGGCGCCGTCGGCCCCGTCTTCGCCGTCGGCCCCGTCCGCGCCGTCGACCCCGTCCGCGCCGTCGGCCCCGCCCGCGCCGTCGGCCCCGTCCGCGCCGTCGGCCCCGTCCAGGCCGTCCCTGCCGTCGGGCCCAGGGAGGCCGTCGGCGCCCTTGCACCCGACGACGACGAGCCCCCACCACGCGAAGGGTCGCATGACCAACCTCCCGCGCCGGCCCAGCAATCCACGTGCCACCGATTTGGGGGAGGCAGCGCGGGTCCACGGATGGCCCACTGTGTGAGATCACACTCCCAACCGGGCCCTTTGCACGCGGCCTCGCCGCCCCGCGCGAGTGGTAGTCTCGGCGCTCGCGGGAGCGCGGATGGAACCCACCGACGCCGGCTCGAACCTGCTCGCGCTCGCCGACTGCGCGGTCGACCTGCGGGCGGGGTCGGTGCGGCTGGGCACGGGTGAGGTCCGCCGGCTGACCCCCGCCGAGGGCCGGCTGCTCGCGTGCCTGGCCGAGCGCCCGGGCGCCGACGTCGACCGCGACGAGCTCGCGCGGCGGATGCGGGTCGGGTCGTGCCGGACGGTCGACGTGACGGTCCGCCGGCTGCGGGCGAAGCTGGGGGACACGCCGAACCCCCGCCACATCCTCACCTCACACGGGGTCGGGTATCGGCTCACCC
>JBEBJC010000363.1:0-7589 GCA_040080105.1 Myxococcota bacterium | reverse complement strand
CGGGCCAGGCGGACGTCCGGGCTGGAACGGTCCGGGTGGCGGCAGCGGTCCCGGGTTCCGGCCGGGTGGGCCTCCTGGTGGAGCGCCGGCCACGTCCGACGACTGGGGCGAGGATCGCGCCAAGCGCCAGGACCGCCGGGTGAAGAAGAAGCCGGCGAGCGGCACCTGGGACGAGGACAACCTCCGGATGCGGGCGCCGCAGAAGCGCGAGAAACGCGAGAGCGGCAAGAGCTGGCGCGACTACACCGCGGACGAGGACCTCGATCCGGCGCTCGCGCTCGAGGACGCCGAGGGAGCCGAGCCCGCCGAGCCTGTCGAAGGGGCTCCGGAAGGCGCCGAGTCGGAGGCCGACACGTCGGAGCACGAGGCGCCCGAGTCGGATGACTCCGACGACGACGACGACGACGACGACGACTACGACGACGACGAGGATTAGCCGTAGCCGGAGGCCAGGACCCGGGGAGGTCGTCCTCCCCGGTCCCCGAGAGACCTCACGGTCCGTTCACGGCCCCCTCACGGTCGATCTGCGCGCGCCCCCTGGTCGAACGCCGCCACCCCGCTGCGGATCCGGCCGGTGAGATCTCCGCGGACCGCCTTCGCCGCGACCTTCAGCGCGTTGCGGATCGCGCGTGATTCACTGCGCCCGTGCGCCTTGATCACCACCCGATCGAGCCCGAGCAAGGGCGCCCCGCCGTAGCCCTTCCAGTCGGTGAGCCGACGGAGCTCGCGCAACCCGCCGCCCAGCATCGCGAGCCCCATCCGCCACTGGAGCCTCATGCCCGAGGCCTGGCGAGCGACGTCGCGAAACACGTCGCTCACGCCCTCGAGCATCTTCAGCATCACGTTGCCGAGGAACCCCTCGCACACGATCACGTCGACCGTCCCGCGCGGGATGTCGAGCCCCTCGACGTTGCCGGTGAAGTTCAGCGCCCCGGCGCGCAGCCTCGCGTGGGCTTCGACGATCTCGGGGGTGCCCTTGGTGGGCTCGGTCCCGTTCGACAACAACGCGACGCGCGGCGACGCGATCTCCGACACGATGGAGCTGTACGCCGACCCCATCACCGCGAACGACACGAGCTCCTCTGGCCCCACGTGCAGCGTCGCGCCCACGTCGAGCATCAGCGCGAACGGGTCCTGGCGAGGCCCGTGGCGCTGCTCGGTCGGGTACACCGCCGCCAGCGCGGCGCGCTTGATCCCCGGCAACCGCGCGAACGTGCGCGAAGAGGCGAGGATCGTCGCCCCCGTGTTGCCCGCGCTGACCAGCGCGTCGGCCGCCCCGTCTCGGACGAGCTCCGCCGCCACCGAGACCGAGCAACGGGGCCGCGCCTCCAGCGCCTCGCGGGGGTCTTCACCCATCCCGACGCACCCCTCCGCGTGCACCACCGACAGCCGCGTCGGATCGTACCGCGAGCGCTCCAACCGGTCCGAGACCCGGCTCACGTCGCCCACCAACGTCACGTGGATGTCCGTGTCCTCGAGCGACAGCGCCGCGGCACCGTCGACGGTCGCTTCCAGGCCGAGGTCTCCGCCTTCGGCATCCAACGCCACTTTCACCATCGGTGCTCCCAGCGATCCGCGCGCGACTGGTCTTGTATCTCGACCGGTTTCAGCAGACCTGCGGGGGCTGGACCAGTCGAGCCCACCGCGCTAGGCGAGGGCCTTACCGCGCCGAGGCGGCGTGGACGTTCCGGAGGTACCGCAATGAGCGATGAGCCCAAGTCCAAGAACATCACCTGGCACGGCGCCGAGGTCAGCCGCGACGAGCGGGAGGCCATCCTCGGCCAGAAGGGCTGCGTCGTCTGGTTGACCGGCCTGTCCGGTTCGGGCAAGTCCACGATCTGCCGCCGGGTCGAGCAGAAGCTGCTCGCCGCCGACGTGTACTGCTACGTGCTCGACGGTGACAACGTCCGCCACCACCTCAACAAGGACCTCGGCTTCTCGCCGAAGGACCGGAACGAGAACATCCGCCGGGTCGGGTGTGTGGCCCAGCTGTTCGCCGACTCGTCGTCGATCTGCCTGACCGCCTTCATCTCGCCGTACCGCGCCGATCGCGACCAGGCGCGCGCGCTGCTCGACGGGGGCCGGTTCGTCGAGGTCCACGTCGCCACTTCGCTCGAGGAGTGCGAGCGCCGCGACCCGAAGGGCTTGTACAAGAAGGCCCGCGCCGGGCAGATCCCGGAGTTCACCGGCATCTCCGCCCCGTACGAGGCGCCCGAGAAGGCCGAGCTCACGCTGCTCACCGAAGGCCGCTCGGTCGACGACTGCGCCGACGACGTGATCAAGTACCTGCGCGACAACGGCTTCATCAAGGCCTGAGCGGGGACCCGATCCGCTCCACCCGAGCCCATCGGGTGGCGCGGATCGCGATCGGGGGTGGGCCGGTGAGCCCAAACCCGTTACGGGCGACGGCCCGGAGGGGGCATGTCGGACGATCGTGCGCTGTCGGCGGAGCTGGAGGTCGGGCGGATCAACGCCTTCTTCCCGATCCTGCCGCGGCTCGGAAACCGGTGGGCGGCCACTCGGCCTTGGGAAGGCCGTCGAATCGCGCTCAACCTGCACATCACCACGCTCACCGCGTGCCTGATGCGCGAGCTCACCCTCGGCGGCGGCTCGTTCGTGTTGTCGGCGGCGAACCCGCGGACCACCGACCCCGGCTCGGTCGAGCTGATCCGGAACCTCGGGTGTGACGTGTACACCGGCGGCGACCTCGAAGATCGCCACCTGCAGGTGCTCGGGCACAAGCCCGACCTGATCGTCGACGTTGGGTTCGAGCTGATCGAGGCGCTGCTCGAGCGCAGGCGCGATCTGGTGCCCGCGGTCCGGGCGGGGGTCGAGATCACCAGCTCGGGCGCCACTCGGATGCGGGCGCGGGGCAGCGTGCCGTTCCCGGTGGTGAACATCAACGCCGGCCGCCTCAAGGACCAGGTCGAGAACCGTCACGGGGTCGGCGAGGCGATCTGGCAGGCCGTGCAGCTGACCACCGGCATGCACCTCGCGGGACGCCGGGTGGCGATCGTCGGGTACGGGCCCGTGGGCCGCGGCCTCGCGACGTACGCCCGCGCGGCGGGGATGGCGGTCGAGGTGTGCGAAGAGGATCCGGTGCGCCGCCTGTTCGCGCACTACGACGGCTACCCCACGCCGACCCTCGAGGAGGCGATCACCCGCGTCGGGTTGTTGGTCACGGCCACCGGACGCCAGGACGCCATCACCGTGGACACCCTGCGGAGCGCGCGCGACGGCCTGGTGCTGGTCAACGCCGGCCACGGCGGGAACGAGATCGACGTGGAGGGGATCCGGCGGGCCGCCCACCGGCGCGACCACGTGTCCGACAACGTCGCGCGGTACCAGTTCCGCTCCGAAGACTCGGGGGAAGAGCGGTACATCAACGTCCTGGGCGACGGGCACCCGCTGAACATCGTGCTGAACTCGGGCTCGCCCGAGCCGGTCCTGCTCCACTTCGCGGTGTTGGGGCTCACGCTCGAGTGGCTCGCGTCGAACCCGGCGCTCCGCCCGGGCGAGCTGCAGGTCACCGAGGAGGTCGAGAACCGCGCGGCGCTGCTCGCTCTGGAAGCGCTCCAGTCGTTCGGTGGCTGAACGCGACCACGGTCCCGAGCAGGACCCGCACGCTGCGGCGCTCGCTCGGGACCTGCTCGCGGGGCTGGCCGCGCTGTCCGGGGGCCGCGCGGCGGAGGCCGCCGAGATCCTGGCCCGGGTGTGCGACGACCGGGCCCTGGTCGCGGCGCGCGACCTGCTCGACGTGCGCGCCCGCGCGTTGTCGTTGCTCGGACAGGCGCTGGTCGCCTGCGGGAAGCCCGGCCAGGCGATCGGGCGGCTCGAGCACGCGCTGTCCCTCGCGCACCAGCTCGGTGATCCGGAGGGGGTAGCGGAGATCGAGGGGATGCGGGAGATCGCGCGCGCGGCGGCCGGCCCCGCCCCGGCCACTCGGGCGTTCGACGCGCCCACGGCGACGGTCGAGGTGATCGAGGCCTCGGTCGCCGACCCCACCGCCCGCGCCGAGCTGCTGGTGCGCAAGGCCAACGCGGCGATCGACGCGGGAGACCCGCAGACCGGTGAGCTCGCGGCGACCCGCGCGCTGGCGCACGCCTCGGGGGTGCCGCGGCTCGAGGTGCTCGCCCGGCTGTGCCTCGCGCGGGCCCTCCCGGCCGAGGCGCTCGAGCGCCTGGAAGAAGCGGCGGAGATCGCGCGGGAGGCCCACGAGCCGACGCTGCTGGGCGCGATCGCCCGCTCAGCCGAGCTGGCCGGCGTCCGATTGGCGACCCAGGTCGGTCCCGACCCGGTGCGGAGCAGGGGATGAGGGTCGCGGCGTTCGACATCGGCAGCAACTCGATCCACCTGGTGGTCGCGGACGTGCGCCCCGACGGCGGGTACACGTTGATCGAGCGGTCCCGCCAGCAGGTCGAGCTCGGTCGGGGCGGGTTCGGGTCGCACCGGATCACCGACGAGGCGATGGCGCGCGCCCTGCGGGCGATGGAGTCGTTCGCCGACGCGCTGAAACCGCTCGGGGTCGAGGTCGTACACGCCTGCGCCACCAGCGCGGTGCGCGAAGCCCAGAACGGCGCCGAGCTGTGTGATCGCATCGCAGAGGCGACCGGGATCCACGTGCACGTCGTCTCCGGGGTGGACGAGGGGCGCCTGATCTGGCTCGGGGCCAGGCAAAACCTCGATCCCGCGAGGTCGCCGGCGCTGCTGGTCGACATCGGAGGTGGCTCGGTGGAGCTGGTGGTGGGTGACCCGCAGCGAGTGCGGGCGATCCACAGCCTGCCGCTCGGCCACATCCGGATCACCGACGCGTTCGTGCGGTCCGATCCACCAGCGCTCGACGAGATCCAGGCGATCCGAAAGCACGTCCGCCAGCTGATGACCGTGGTGATCGAAGACCCGAGCACGGTGGAGCTCGCCGCCACCCTCGGTACGAGCGGCTCGATCCGCACGCTCGGGCGGATGGCCACCCTGATGCGAGGGGACCCGGTCACCCCGCACGACCACGGCCTGGTGCTGGGGCGGAGCGAGCTGAAGAAGCTGCTCGAGCGGCTGGTGTCGGTGCGCTCGACCCGGCTGGAGGAGATCCCGGGGATGGATCCGAGGCGGCGGGCCACGCTGCCCGCCGCCGCCGCCGTCCTGTACCAAATCATGAAGTCGCTCTCGATCGAGACGTTGTCCACGTCCGAGTCGGCGTTGCGCGAGGGCCTGCTGTTCGACTGGATCGAGCGCCACCGACCCGAGATCGAGCTGTCCGGGGTGGCGACGACCCCGCGGATGCGATCGGTGCTCCACCTGATGGACCGGTACGGCGCCGACCGACCCCACTCCGAGCAGGTCGCGCGGCTGGCGCTCGCGCTGTTCGACGCGCTGAACGAGCTGCACGGGCTCGGCGACGACTCCCGCGCGCTGCTGGAGTACGGAGCGTTGCTGCACGACATCGGGCACCACATCGACGCGCGCGACCACCACCGCCACGGCGAGTACCTCATCCAGAACAGCCCGATGCCGGGGTTCACCTCGCCCGAGACCACCCTCGTCGGGACCCTGGTCCGGTATCACCGGGGTGTCCCCAAGCCCGGCCACCGGACCTGGCAGAGCCTCACCCGGGCGAACCAGCGGAGAGTGGAGATTCTCTCCGCCATGTTGCGGATGGCCGACGCGCTGGATCGGAGCCACCACCAGCCGATCGATCGGGTGAGCGCGACCGTGCGCCCGGAGGGGGTGATGCTGACCGCCCACGCCCGTGAGGAGGCGTTCCTGGAGCGGTGGGCGGCGGAGCGGAGGGTGGAGAGCCTCGCCTCGGTGCTCGGTCGTCCGGTGCAGCTGGTTCTGATGGACGCCAGCTTCGTTCCGAACGACGCATCGGGTACAGTAGGCCCAGCCGGCTCCCCGAGTAGCGATTGAACGACAACAACCCCGACAGCCCCGAAGAGATCGACCGCCAGCTCGCCACCGCGCGACAGGCGCTACAAGACTTCGAGGACGACGTGGATCGCGCGCGGCTGATGCTGCGCCTGCGGACCGCGTCGCCCGCGCATCCTCTCCTGTTGATCCGGTTCGTGTTCGGTGCGCTGGCCACCCTGTGTGTGGTGTTCGCGGTCATCGTGCTCGTCGCCACCTTGTGGTCCGACAGCCTCGCGCGCGCGCTCGCGAAGTTCGAGACGGTGTTCCCGCTGCCCGAGCAGGTGCCTGCGCTCCCGACGGTGTTGTTGGTCATCGCGCTGTTCCTGGGCGTGGCGTGGCTCACCGCGACGCTCGCCGCGTACTCCCTGGGGCGCGACGCGCCGCTGCTGCCGTGGGAGCAGCGACAGCACCAGAAGCTGTTCAACGAGGTGTCGCGCATCACCACCCAGAAGGCGGTGATGGAGCGGATCAAGAACACGCCGGCGGGGGCGCGCCCGCGGATCGCGACGCCCGTGCCCGCCGGTAACCGCCGGGCGATGCCGTCGCGCACGCCCGCGCCTTCGCGCACGCCGAGCCAGGTCCCGGCCCCGTCACGCCTGCCGCCGGCCCCGACGTCGGGGACGCCGTCCGGCGTTCAGCGCACCCTCGGTCCGACCACCGGTGGGTTCGTCCGCGCCACGACCCACCCCGACACCGCGTCGGCGAAGGGCGCGCCGCTGCGGACGGCCTCCGCCACGAACCGCACTCCGGTCCGACCGGCGGCTGCGGCGGGGGGGTTCGGCGCGCGCCCGGCGCCCCGCGGGCCGGTGATCGCCGAGCCGGGCGTGTCCCGCACGGCGGATCGGACCGAGCGCACGGCCGATCGTCAGCCGGAGCGGCTGCCCGAGCGCGCAGGCACCCGACCGCGGGCGATCGATCCGGACGGAGCGGTCACCGAGCCGGTGGTGCGGGGAGTCCCGGCCGGGGTCCTGCGCACCACGACGGCGGTGACGTCGGTCGACACGCCGAGCTCGGCCCGGACCCCAGTGGCGGTACCGCGGGCCCCGGTGTCCGAGCCCACCCCCGCGGTCGCCGCCGAGGCCGAGTGGGAGGAGACCGGCATCATCGAGCGGCCGGCTGCCCGCACGCCGGTCGCAGCCCCGCGGCCGTCGATCGTGATGCCCGCCGCGACCCCTTTGCCAGCAGCGTTGCCAGCAGCAGCGCCGCCAGCCGCGCGCAAGCCCGACGGCGAGGCGGCCGGCGCCAACGGCTGGGCGAACGGGTCCCACGGCGGGGTCCGCCTGGGCGCCCGCCGCGGGCCCGAGCCCGTCGTGGCCGACGACTCCGACGACGCGCGTCCGCTCGACGAGGAGCGGGAGCAAGTCGCCGACGGGATCCTCGGCAAAGTCCGCGCGGGGGCGTTGGGTGGGGTCCGCTCGACCCCCTACGGGAGCGCGGGCCGCGTGCGCCTGCCGCCGCCGGCCGCGACCGTGCGCCTCGGAGCGGAGGCGCTGGGGCAGAACACCCGCGGCGGAACCCCGCTCGGCGCGCCACCAAAAGCAGGGATGGCGGTCGGCAAGGGCAAGCCGCGCACCCCGACCCCGATCGCGCCGGTGGAGCGCACCGCCACCCCCCGCCTCGCCGTCGCGCGGGCGCTGCCGGGGCTCGCGTCCGGTGAGGGCGATCGGCTCCCCCCTCCGTCC
>JBEBJC010000362.1:0-7592 GCA_040080105.1 Myxococcota bacterium | reverse complement strand
GGTCGACCCTGGCGTGGGGATCGGCGGGACCGAGGCGCTGCCGGCGGTGTACGCGGCCGGCGAGCTGCGGTTCGCGGGGGCGGTCGAGGTGGCGCCGCGCGCGGCGGTCGACGCGGCCACCGCGGAGGTGGCGGCCGAGGCCCTGGCCGCCGCGGCCGCAGGCCAGTGCGCCGAGGCCGAGGCGAAGTGGATCGTGGCGAAGCGGTACCACCCGCGCGCGTGGGACGAGAACGAGGCCCGCGCCCCCCGGTCGGAGCTCGCGGCGTGTTGGGCCCGCGACGCGGAGCGCGCGGCCGACCCGCTGCCGTCGTTGGCGAACGCCCACCGGTGGGACCACCACCACCCCGAGCTCGCCCGGGTCGGAGGCCCGATCGGCGACCGCCTGTGGGACGAAGGGGTGGCCGCGCGTGCCGCCGGTGACCCCGAGACCGCGTACCGCCGGTTCGCCGACCTGCTCACGTTCCAGCCGTGGCGCTCGTGGGCGCGCCGGTACGCCGAGGAGGCGCGCGACCAGCGCCTCGGCCTGCACGAGACCGACGTGTACGATCCGAAGATCGACCCGAAGGTGGTGATGGAGGACGAGGCCGAGCTCCCCGGCGGCCCGCCGAACCCGAACGCCCCGGACGCCCCACCGGCGCCGATGATCGAGGAAGATCGAGAGTAGTTCTGTACCTGCGCACCCGACAGAACTTGGTACAATCCGAATACAATCAGATGCGGAGTGCGGCGGTACCTGGGAACAGCTCCTCGGGGGATCCCATGCTGCAGGTCGTGTGGTTCGCGTGGTTCGTCGGGTTCGCGTCGCCGGCCGACGGCGTGGCGTTGATCGTGATGCCCGACCCCGGGATCGTGGGTCCGACCGCGCCCGTCTACGGGTAGTGGGTCACCCGCCGCTCCGGCGGGGCCAGCGCGAGCCACGCCACGCCGGCGTACCGGACCAGGTTCCCGAGCGCCCACCCTGCGGCCACGACGTACACCAGGTGCGACTCGGTGGGGATCCGGCCCAGCAGCGCCAACCCTGCGTAGCCGGCTACGGACCCGGCCGCGGTGAGGCGCGCCCACCCCCGATGCCCGAGGTGGTGCAAGGCCAGCACCCAAGCGGCGACCACCGCCAGGTCGATCCCCCACTCCGCGCCGGGCTGGAGGCTCGGCGTCCGCAGGACCTTCGCGCCGAGCGCGAGCGCCCCCACCGCCAGGATGGACCCGCGCTGCGCCGGGGGGAGCGGCCAGGCGACCGCGGACGCCGCGCCGACCTGCACGACGTTCACCGCGTACGCCAGCCAGAACGAGGTGGCCCCGTCGACCCACGACCCCCACACCGCCAGGCCGTGGGCCCACGGCAGCAGCTCGCCGAACAGCGACACCCCTGCGGCCCACCGTGTGACGGCGGAGCCGGGGGGCGGCGCTCCCCGGGCCTGCGGCGCGGCGAACGGGTCGGAGCTCACTCCGGGTACGCGACCCCGGAGAAGTCGTACAGGTCGGGCAGGAAGTACACCCGGCCGGTGATCTGCCCGATCCCCGCGCCGATCTCCCACACGATCTCGCCCTCGGGGGTGAGCTCGACGATCCGGCCCTGCTTGCTGTAGCTCACGAGCAGGTTCTCACACCCGTCGACCGGGATCCGGCGCACGTCGCCCAGCACGTCGTCGTACGACGCGTTGTCGAACTCGGTCTCGAGCGCGTAGCTCGTGTCGTCGAACGTGTAGTGCCGCACCGAGCTGCCGACCGTGCCCCCGCCCGACTGCTCGATCCGGTGCCCGTTGTTGTACAGCAGGATGTTGCCCGCCCACACATCGCTGAAGTGCGCGTGCTCGTGGCTCGGGTCGGCCGAGGTCAGCTCGTTGGTCGGGCCGCCCCACTCGGTGAGCAGCTCCCCGGCGGCGCTGATCTTCACCAAGGTGTCGAGCCAGCGCCAGTACTGGTAGTAGGCGCCTTCACTCTCGACGTACCCGAGGGAGTTCGCGTGCTGGAACTCGTACGGGCTCGTGCCGTCGCCGCAGTCGTAGTTCTTCAGGAACGTGTCGGACTCGGCGGTGAACGTGTAGATCCCGGGCGTGTAGTCGTCCCAGGTGTTCCAGATCGGGGTCGGCGTGTCGGCCTCGGTCATGCCCTCGGGCCCGCGGTACAACACCTCGGCCGCGATGCACCCGGTGTCGACCCCGTTCGGGAACAGCTGGTCGGTGCGGATGTCGTACCCGGACCACGCCATCTCGCCGTCCGGGAGCTCGACGAAGTCGTGGTGGCCCCAGGTGGTGCGGGTCACCGTCTGCTCACCGCCGAGGAACGGCTGACGGATGATCGCCGCGATGTCGGTGGTCTTCTCCTGGTGCGCCACGTTCCACAAGATGTCCTGGCCGTTGCGGCCCGGGCGCGCCCGACCGACCTGGGCCGGCGACTCCGACGCCATGCCCCACACGTACTGCCCGAGCCGGTCGACGATCACCACGCCGGACTTGGTCGCGCCGATGTAGTTGAACAACACGTACCCGCCGTCGAGGCACGAGCCGCCGGCGTCCCATTCGTTCTGGGTCAGGATCGGGACGTCGTCGGGCGGCGGGCTCACGGTGAACTCCACCACCTCCGACACCTGCTCGTCGCCGCCGTCGACGAACACCAGCTCGGCGTAGTGCTTGCGGCCGTTGACCAGCCCGCGCAGCTCGACCGAGCCCGCCGCCGCGTCGACCGTGGGGGTGGTCGAGTCGAGCGCGCCCGACGCCGTCCCGAACCGCACGAACGCGTCGCCGGTGCGCTCCGCGTCGTACTTCAGCCACCCCGAGCCGGCGATGTCGGCCTCGACGAACGTGATCTCGTCGGCCGACAGCCCGCCGCCCTTCCCACACCCCAACAGCACGATCCAGAACTGCACCCGGACCTCCGACCCGAATGGTAATCCGAGGCGCGGCCGGTCGCCGGGGTATGTTCAGCCACCCGTCAGGTTCGCTACTCCGGGTAGGCGAGCCCGGAGAGGTCGTACAGGTCGGGCACGAAGTACACCCGGCCGGTGATCTGACCGAGGGCGGTGCCCACCTCCCACACGATGTCCCCCTCGGGGGTCAGCTCGGCGATCCGGCCCTGCTTGCTGTAGCTCACGAGCAGGTTGTCACACCCGTCGATCGGGATCCGGCGCACGTCGCCGAGCACGTCGTCGTACGACCCGTTGTCGTGCTCGCCCTCGAGGGTGAAGCTCGCGTCGTCGAACGTGTAGTGGCGCAGGCTGCTGCCCACCGGGGGGCCCTCGGTGGGCTGGATCCGGTGGCCGTTGTTGTACAGCAGCACGTTGCCCGGCCACACGTCGCTGAAGTGGGCGTGCTCGTGGCTCGGGTCGCCCGAGGTCAACCCGTTGCCCGGCCCGCCCCACTCGAGCAGCAGCTCCCCGTCGGCGCTGATCTTCACCAGGGTGTCGAGCCAGCGCCAGTACTGGTAGTACGCGCCTTCACTCTCGACGTACCCGAGCGAGTTCGCGTGCTGGAACTCGTACGGGCTCGTGCCGTCGGTGCAGGTGTAGTTCGCGAGGAACTCGCGGGAGTCGTCGGTGAGGGTGTAGATCCCGGCGTCGTAGTCGTCCCAGGTGTTCCAGATCGGGGTGGGCGGGTCGGCGTCGGTCAGGCCCTCCGGCCCGCGGTACAGCACCTCGGCCGCGATGCAGCCGGTGCCGCCGTCGGGGAGCGGCTGGTCGGCGCGGATGTCGTAGCCGAGCCACGCCAGCTCCCCGTCCGGCAGCTCGACGAAGTCGTGGTGGCCCCACTGGGTGCGGGTCACGGTCGGGTCGCCGCCGAGGAACGGCTGACGCACGATCTCCGCGATGTCGGCGGTCTTCTCCGAATGGGCGAGGTTCCACAACACGTCCTGGCCGTTGCGGGCCGGCCGCGGGCGCCCGACCTGCGCCGGCGCGTCCGACGACACCCCCCACACGTACTGGCCGAGCCGGTCGGCGATCACCACCCCCGACTTGGTGGCGCCGATGTAGTTGAACATCACGTACCCGCCGTCGAGGCACGCCCGGCCCGGCTCCCAGGCGTTCTGGTGCAGCGCCGGCACCTGCTGGGGCGGCGGCCCGGCGGTGAACTCCACCAGGTCCGACACCTGCTCGTCGCCGCCGTCGCGGATCACGACCTCGGCGTAGTGCTTGCGGCCGTTCACCAAGCCGCGGATCTCGACCGAGCCGGCGGCGGCGTCGACGGTGGGCGTGACCTCGTCGAGCGCGTCGGAGGACGTCCCGAACCGGACGAACGCCTCGCCGCGACGACCGGCGTCGAACTTCAGCCACCCCGAGCCCGCGATGCCGGCCTCGACGAACGTGAGGTCGTCCGCCCGGAGCCTGCCGGGGCCACACGCCAACGCCGCGATCCACAGCGACACGGGGACCTCCGACCGAAAGGGTAGACTGCGCCACGCCGGGTCGCCGGGGTATGTTCGGGAATGCTCATCTCGTGGCTCGCGGCGTGTGAGCCGGAAGGCCCGCGCCCCCTCCCGCTGTACGGCACCGTGCCCACCGACACGGTCCCGGCGTTCTACGGCTGGGTGCCGCGGAACATCCTGATGATCTCGATCGACACGCTGCGCAAGGACCACCTCGATCGGTACGGCGACACCCACGCGGCGCCGTTCTTGTCGTGGATGGCCGACAGCGGCTACGCGCTCGACCAGCACGCCCAGTGCTCCGACTGGACCATGGCCTCGACCAGCTGCACGCTCGCCGGTCGGCACAACGAAGAGGCCGGGATCACCCCGCAGCTGATCTCGGGGTTCGTGACCGCGTGGCCAGCGGGCACGCCGTTCCTGGCGACGGCGCTGCACGACGCCGGCTTCTACTCGATCTTGTCGAGCACCAACGGGTGGCTCGGCCCGGAGTGGGGCAACGCGAGCGGGTACGACGTGGCGTACCACCCACACGACGCGTCGGCGTGGGGGGCGTACCGCGAGGCGCGCGAGTCACTCGCGGCGGCGCAGTCGGGGCCGAGTGACTTCGCCGAGCGGTGGTTCATGCACGTACACGTGGTGGAGCCGCACCCGAGCTACAACCCGCCGGCCGAGTACCTCGACGGGCTCGCCGACCTCGACCCGGTGCCGTACGACCTGGCGGAGCGCGACATCCAGTACGACGTGGCGCGCGACGACTGGGCGAACCTCGACCCCGAGATGCAGGACCTGGTCGAGCAGCACCTGCGCGTGCGGTACGCGGGCGACGTGTCGTGGCTCGACGCGCAGGTGCGGTGGATCATCGCCGACATGGACTACGACCACCTGCTCGACGACACCCTGGTGGTGGTGTGGTCGGACCACGGCGAGCAGTTCTGGGAGCACGGGTTCCAGACCCACGCGTACCAGTTGTTCGGCGAGGAGAACGACGGGCTGTTGTTCTTCTGGTCGAAGAACATCGTGACCGGGTCGTGGAGTGGCCCGACCAGCGCGATCGACCTCGCGCCCACGCTGGTGGCGCTCCAGGGCGTGCCGGTGCCGCCCGAGATGACCGGGGTGGTGCTCGGCCAGGCGCCCGACGACCGGCCGACGTTCGCGCACGCGATCGCGCGGACCGGGGCGTTGTCGTCGGTGCAGGCGAACGGGTGGAAGCTCGTGTACAACTGGCTCGGGACGGTGCGCCTGTACGACCGGACGGTCGACCCGCTCGAGACGACCGACCTGTACGACCCCGAGGCCCCGTCGGCCGAGGCGCAGGCGCTGTGGGCGGCGCTGCGCCCCCAGCTCGACGTACAAGCGGCGGCCTCGCCGAACTACGGGCAGAGCCTGCCGGACGAGCTCGAGCCCTGATCCGGAGACGCCGGGCCAACAGCGAGCAGCTCTAGCGCCGGTGGAGGGGTCCTGTCCGCTGCGGTAGAGTGATCGACCAACCTGCGGCACCTGGTCCGCGAGCTCCAGCGGCTCATCGGCGGTTGAGTCGCTCCTCGGGTCCCGGACCCTTGTGCCGCTATGGGATATGCTGCGGCGAGGGGGTGTCCGTGATCCAGCGTTCGAAGTGGTTCGTGCTGCTCGTGGGTTGGGGCGGTTGCCCGTACCTGGGTGACGTGACGCCGGCGAGGGTGTGGGAGTGTGGGGTCGCGCAGTGTGAGGTCAGCGTGAGCATCGACGTGGCCGACTTGGTGGCCTGTTACGGCGACTCGGCCAACCTGCCGGTCGAGCTCGACGACTGCGCCACGGCGATGGACGATGGGGAGACGGACTGTACGATGGGCCTGGAAGGCTCATGGTACGAGGGCACCCCGATACTCGATCTCCAGGCCTCCTGTTGTTCGTTCACCGCGCCGGAAGCCGAGACCTGTTGTGAGGCGCTCGATTGGGAGCTGTCGGAGACGGGGCTGGTGAACGTCGACAACGTGGTCCAGCAGGACTGTGAAATCTTCTATCTGATCACCGGCGCAACCTGCGACGTGGAGTTCGCGGACTCCGACTTCGTCGGCGACTGCAAGGACGGCGAGGTGGACGCCTCCGGGTACGCGGGCGCCGAGTTCGAGATGCGCATCGATCCGGCTTCGTCGTTCGTCGCGGTCGACCTCGGGGAGCAGACCGTGTACTCGTCGTTGTCGGGGTGGGCGCTGGTGGCCTCGGAGCCGCAGCGCGTGTTGGTCGCGATCGCGACGGGGGACGACTTCGGCGCGTTCGGGGACGCGTTCACCGAGAGCTCGGTGTACCTCGCTGCGGCCGTCCAGCTCGACGGCTCCTCGAACACCTACGTCGTGCCGCCCGGGCAGCCGTTCGACATCCAGTTGAGGGGTCTGCGAGACGGCGAGCCGTACGCGCTCGGCGTCGGTCCGGGGGTGCCGACCGGGGGCACGTTCGATCCGGCGGGCGGCGTGTGGACCTACGACCTGAACCAGTCCGGTGGTGAAGGATCGACCGTGGTGCACCTGGAAGGCGCGCTGATCGAGGTCGCCCCATGATCTGGGCGTGGGGGTGGGTCGGGTGCGGCGAGCCCTGCCCGCCGCTGTCGCGGGTGCCGGTGTCCGGCGGAGCCGCCGCCGCCGAGGGGGCGATCTCGGACGTGCTCGCGCAGCTCGAGCGCGAGCTGGCGCTGCCCGTGTGTGTGGACCACGTGCGGATCGGGTGGATCTCGGGTTCACACCACCGGGGGATGTACAACCCGGTGACGCGGGGGGTGCGGGTGGCCGCCGACGAGCCGCTGGACGGTCTGGAGATGGTGGTCCGCCACGAGGTGTGCCACGCGGTGGACTACCAGAACGACGTGGTCCGCGATCACCCCGGGGTGTTCGACGCGGCGGACGCGAGCCGGAGCGACGCGGGGGAGTCGTTCGCGTGGGCGTGCCAGGTCGGGCGGGCCCCGTTCGAGGCATGGTGGGACGACGGCTGCCCGACGTCGGCGGCCGCAGAGGTGCTGCGGGACGAGGTGTTCTCGGTGAGCGCCGCGCCTCCGCCCGGCGCATGGTTCGAGCCGGTGGCCGGGTTCGACGCCGGTGCGGAGACCTATTTCGCGCTCTACCCGACCGAGGGGTCGATCTTGCGGATCCTCGGGTCGATGACGAATGGGTGGTTCGACCCCCACACGGGTCGGCCGATCGACCCCGACGCCGTGCCCCCGGAGTTGCTCGAGGCCATCCCGGCGCTGGCCGTGCCCGCCC
>JBEBJC010001517.1:0-1549 GCA_040080105.1 Myxococcota bacterium | reverse complement strand
ATGGTGGGCTGCACTCACACGCAGGGGACGAACCCTGCGGCTGGCGCCAACTGCATGGCCCATGCCAACGACAAGCAGAGCTTTCTCCGTGCACGGGCCTCCCGTGACCTGGGGGACCCGTGACGGTTCGTCCAGGCCCAGCCTGGCCAGGACGGCCGTGACGGTTTTTTGTAGCGTCACCTCGGGGAGGTGGGTGGCGTCACCGGGGCCCCGGGGAACGTCACCGGCGGATCGCCGCGATGGGCGAACCACTCCTATTCGACGGCACGAGACTTGCGTTAGGCCCGCGCTGGAGGTTCCGTGGTCTGCCTCGTGCTCCTTCTGTCCAGCGCCTGCACCGGTCCGACCTCCCCTTCCGATCCCAAGGACCGAGGCACCGCGACGACCGAACCGCCGACGGTTCCCGAGACGCCAACCACCACTGCGCCGACCGGACCCACTGGCCCGGTCTGGCTGCCGCCGGCGGACCGGAGCGTGGACTGGTCCGCGACCGGGGTCACTGGCGGGATCCCGGCCCGCACCACTGAGCGGGACTGCGTGGCCGAGTTCGGCGCCCACGCCGACGGCACCGACACCGCTCGTCCGATCAACCAGTGTCTCGCGGGCATCGCGCCGGGGGAGGTCGCGTATCTCCCACCAGGGACCTACGTCATCGGGGATCCGATCGACATCCCGTCCGAGCGGACGCTCCGCGGCGCCGGCATGGACGACACCGTCCTGCTCGCCACCGAGGACCTCTACTCCGACGTGCACATCGGCGGTGGCTACACCGACCCGCATTACACCGACGGAATCCCGGTCGTCGGCGGCACGACCGCCGGATCGACCCGCCTCGACCTGCAGAGCACCCAAGGCATCGGGGTGGGCGATCACCTGTACGTGTCCGAGCTCAACGACCCGTCGATCCCGGTCGACCCGGTGGGCACCGGCGGGCTCTGCAATTGGTGCGGCGTGTACGGATTCGGTGGGGATCGCGCGCGGTCCCAGATCGTGGAGGTGACCGCGAAGAACGGAACCACGCTCACCATCTCCCCGGCGATGTACTTCTCGTTCTCTCCGAGCCGAGACCCGCTGGTGCACCTGGCCCCGACCTACGTGGAGTACGCCGGCGTCGAGAGCCTCACGATCCAGAACGGGGGCGACGGGCTCAGCGAGTATCGTGACAACGTCCTGTTCCAGGGGGCGGCGAATTCCTGGGTCAAGGACGTCAAGCTGTCTCGGTGCGGCAAGCGGTGCGTGGACCTCTGGTACGACGGCTACCGGAACGAGATCCGCGACAGCTGGCTCCAGCAGTGCGTCGACCCCGAGAACTCCGACTCCTGCTACGGAGTGCAGATCGAGGCGAGCTCGGGGAACCTGGTCGAGAACAACATCTTCGACCGGACGTCCGATGGGGTGCTGCTGGTGTCGGCGTCGGGCAACGTGGCGGCCTACAACTACGTGCACGGGTCGCACCGGACCCAGGATCAGTTCGATTGGTTCTGGCCGAGCGAAACCAACACACACACACACACACACACACACACACACACACACACACACACACACA
>JBEBJC010000361.1:0-7614 GCA_040080105.1 Myxococcota bacterium | reverse complement strand
GACCCGGGCCCGTACCCGATCCCGCCCGACGCCCCGATCGAAGGAGGGCCCGACTCCGACGGCGACCGCCACGTGCTGGTGCTCGACCGCGAGGCGTGCGTGTTGTACGAGACCTGGGACAGCTGGCCCCAGGACGATGGGGCGTGGTGGGAGGCCGGCTCGGGCGCGATCTTCGACCTGACCACGAACGAGCTCCGCCCGGCCGGGTGGACCAGCGCCGACGCGGCCGGCCTACCGGTGTTCCCGGGCCTGGTCCGGTACGACGAGGTGGTCGGCCAGGGCGCGGTGAACCACGCGATCCGGTTCACGATCGAGGACAGCCAGCGCGGCTACATCCCGCCGGCCACCCACTTCGCGTCGAGCAGCAACGATCCGGCGTTGCCGCCGATGGGGCTGCGGCTGCGGATGAAGGCCGGGTGGGACTGCTCGGCCCTGTCCACCGAGGTCCAGGTCCTGTGCACCACGTTCAAGACCTACGGCCTGTTCGTCGCGGACAACGGCGGCGACTGGTACGTGTCGGGCGCGCCGGACCCGCGGTGGGACGAGGACGCGATCCACGACCTCGACGAGATCCCGGGCGACGCGTTCGAGGTCGTGTACACGGGCGAGATCGTCCACTGACGACGTGAACCTGTTCACAGGGGCGTCCGGCTACCGTCTGCTCACTGGAGGAGACGATGCGCAGCTGGACGATGGTGTGGGCGACCGTGGTGGCCGGGTGTTCGATCAGCGTGGGCAGCGGCACCGACAAGCTCGACGGGCTCGACACCGGCGGGGCGACGACCGACACGACCGACACGACCGACACGACCGACACGACCGACACGACCGACACGACCGACACGACCGTGAGCGGAGAGTGCGCGCCCGCGATCCCGGCGAACGCCGACGTGGTGAAGACCGTATGGGGCTCGGTCGCGGACGACGAGCGGGTGTGGCTGTGCGCCGGCGCCGACATGTCGACCACCGGCAGCGACGGCGTGTACTTCGTGGAGAGCGGCGCGGCGCTGCACCTGTCCGGCGCGAACGCCACCGTGTACGTGGTGGACGGCGGCGAGGTCGACGTGAGCGGCAACGACAACGCCGTGATCTACGAGGTCGGCGCGAGCGTCGACGAGAACCCGAGTACGTCGCTCACCGAGTGCGACGGGTTGACGTTCGACACGTCGAACGCCCCCTCGCCCGGCTGCTGATCCCCCGTCACACCACGAGCGTCTCGCTCAACCCTCCCTCGGGATCAGCCGACGGCCTGCGTTCGTCGGCGACCGGATATTGATGCCCGGGGGGTTGACAGCTCCGGTTCGGGGACGACATCGAGCGGGCGAGGGGGCAGCATGGACGTGGCTGTTGGTTTCGGGCGAGACTTGGACTTGCCGGTCGACCAGGCGATCGACCGGGTGACCGCAGCGCTCAAGGAACAGGGCTTCGGCGTGCTCACGCGCATCGACGTGCACCAAGTGCTCGCCGCCAAGATCGGCGTGCAGATCCCGCCATACGTGATCCTCGGGGCCTGCAACCCCCAGCTCGCACACCGCGCCATCGCCGCCGATGGCCAGATCGGCCTGCTGCTGCCGTGCAACGTGCTCGTCCAGGCCAACACGACGGGGGGCACCACGGTCACCTTCGCCGATCCGACGGTGATGGGAGCGATGACGGGCAACCCGGCGATGGGCCCACTGATGGCGGACGCCGAAGCTCGGCTGCGCGCAGTGCTCGCAGCGCTGTGACGTAGCCGACCAGGTGCCCGCGTTCCGGTCGTCGTGTCGCGGCGCTGGCGGCCGCAGCCAGCACAGGCAGCCGAACACAGCCGGCTGCTCCCTGCTGCGCGGCGCCCCCTTGGCGACCGCCGCGCCGTACGAACCTCCAGCAACCTGGAGGCAAAATGGGCGGCGAGGTCAAGCTGGACAAGGGGACGGTGGTGAGCGCGGGCAGTGATCGGCCCCCGATCACCAAGATGGAGACGGGAGATCTGGTGGTCGGGGGCGAGGGCGCGGGCGGCGACGTGCTCGTGCGCGACGCCGACAACGTCACCCGGATCGTGCTCAACGCGGGCGGGCCGGACCAGGGGACCATGGCCTCCATCGGCACCCGGGTGTACCTGGACGGCGGCACCGCCAAGGTCCGCTTCGGCGGAGGCGACACGGACGGCGTGCTGACGCTGCAGCGCGCGAACGGCGACACGACGCTGGCGCTGCAGGCGACCGACGGGACGATGGCCGGGCTGTGGGCCGGCAACAGCGGGCGCAACGGGTGGGTGGTGCTGCGCGGCACCACCGGCAAGAACCGGGTGTGGCTCGACGGCGGCGAGGGGGAGGTCACCCTGTTCAACGGGTCCGAGTCGCCGAGCATCCGGCTCAAGGGCTCCGGCGGGTCGGGGTGGTTCGGCGGCGCTGGGGAGCACGGCGACCTGCTGCTGTTCCCGGCGAGCGTGGCGACGCCCACCACCGACAACGCCTCGATCTGGCTCGAGGGTGAAGACGGCGCGATGACGATGCGCAACGGCGCCGGCAAGACCACGATCCAGCTCAAGGGCGCCGGCGGCTCGGGTTGGTTCGGCGGGCGGGGCGAGGACGGCGACCTGCTGCTGTTCCCGGCGACCGAGCAGTCGCCCTCGTCCGACAACGCGTCGGTGTGGATCCAGGGCAAGACCGGCGACATCGTGCTGCGGAACGCCGACTGCGCGGAGGAGTTCGACGTGCGGGCGGAGGACGGGGTCGGGCCGGGCTCGGTCCTGGTGCTCGACGCCGACGGGCAGCTGGTGATGTGCCGCGACCCGTACGACTGCCGGGTCGCGGGGGTGGTGTCCGGGGCCGCCGGGATCCGCCCCGGGATCGTGCTCGGGCGCGTGCCGGGGGCCGAGGACCGGCTGCCGGTGGCGCTGGCCGGCAAGGTCGTGTGCAACGTGGACGCCTCGTACGGCCCGATCCGGGTCGGGTCGCTGCTCACCACCTCCCCCCGGCCTGGCTACGCGATGGTCGCGTCGGACCGCGACCGGGCGTTCGGCGCCGTGATCGGCAAGGCGATGGCGCCGCTGGACAGCGGGCTCGGCGCGGTCCCGATGCTCGTCGGGCTGCAGTGATGGCCGCCCTGCACGACGCCCTGTTCGCGCTCGACGCCGGGTCGACGCGGGAGCTGCGGTCGGCGGTCGTGGGGGTGTGGCCGCCGCTCGCGAGCGCCCAGGCCGGCCAGATCTCGGTGCGCGAGGTGGTCTCCCGGTTCGCCGCGCCCGGGGCGGAGCTGCGCGCGTTCGCGTCCGCGCCGGGCAGCGGCCGGTGGTCGCAGATCGACCGCGACGACGTGGTGCGCGGGGTCCGCGAGCGGCTGCGCAACCCCGCCAGCGTGAGCCAGGGCGGGACCGACCTGTGTGGTCCGGCCACCCTGCTGTTCGAGTTCTGTCGGCGCCTGCCCACGCGGTACGTGCGGGCGGTGGCCGAGCTGTACGACGAGGGCACCTTCAGCACCCTCGGGGGGTACAAGTACGTGGCCGAGCCCGACCTGCGGGGTCGGCCGGCCGCGATCACCGCGTGCGACTGGCTCATCGCCGCCACGATGCGCGACGACGAGAACCTGACCGAAGACGTGGACGACGGCAGCGGGATGGAGGGGTTCACCTGGCCCACCGAGATCCCGCGGTGGTTCGAGCAGGTCCTCGGGCTGCGGGGCGAGCTGTTCAACGTGTACAACAGCGACGAGATGGACGCGATGAGGGCCGCGCAGCGGGCGATCGACGCCGGTGGGGTCGCGGTCCTGCTGATCGACAGCGACCTCATCAAGGGTGGGCCCACCGACGACGAGGAGGACGTGTGGTACCGCCACCGGGCCCTGCCCGACGGGGGGTGGAGCGCCAAGGTCCACTCACGAGACGACAACGACGTGATCCCGAGCCACTACGTGGTGTTGCTCGGCGGGGTCGAGGGCACCGACGAGGACGACCGGAAGGACTTCCGGATGCGGGTGTGGACCTGGACCGACGAGTACGAGATCACCGGAAGCGCGGAGGGCGTGTCCGAGTACGTGTACTGGGTGCTCACCGGGACGCCGTGAGCGCGCCCCTGAGCTCCGGGAGCTGCAAGATCTCGTGTTCGGCCGACGGGTTCTCCGGCAGGCGGCGCTCGACCTCGGCCAGGTACCCCGCGGCCGCCGCCCGGTCCCCGGTCGACAGCGCCACCAACCCGCGCTCCGCCGCCACCCGCAGCCAAACGGTGGGGATCTCGGCCCGCCGGCCGATCTCCTCCGCGCGGGCGAGCGCGGCGAGCGCGGCGGCGGGCTCGCGCTCGAGCCGGTGCACCGCCGCCCACGCGAGCTCCGCGTCGGCGGTCTGCAGCTCCAGCCCGAGCCCGCGCACCGCCGGGTCGGCGTGGTCGAGCCACCGCCGCGCCTCCGCCGGGTGACCCTCCGCGAGCGCCACCGAGCACAGGTTCAACACCGCGGTGACCTCGTCGCGCTGGTCTCCGGTGCGCTGAGCCAGCGCCACCGCCTGCTCGAAGTACGGGCGGGAGGTTTTGGGGTCTCCCCGCCGCAGCTCGACCACCCCGAGGTTGGTCAACGTCGCGCACTCGAACCGGACCGACCCGAGCTGCCGGTGCAGCGCGAGCACCGCGAGCAGCGACTCGCGCGCGAGCTCGAACCGCCCGCGGGTGAGCTCGACCACCGCCAGGTTGCCCTGGTACACGGCCTCGGCGTGCCGCGCGCCCACCTGCCGCAGCAGGCGCAGCGCGTCGCGCAGGTTCGACGCCGCCTCGTCGAGCCGGTGGGCACGCCAGGCGACGGTCGCGAGCTCGGCCAGCGCCACCCCTTCGCCGAACGAGTCGCCCGACGCGCGCGACAGCGACAGCAGGGCGTCGAAGTGCTCGCGCCCCCGCCCCACGTCGCCGCAGTGGAAGTGGTAGGTCCCGCACGACAGCTCGACCCACCCGGCCAGCTCCGGCGCCTCCGCCTCGGACAACCGCCGGGCGACCTCGATCACCGGCAGCACCTCGGCGCTGCGCCCACAGTACCGGAGCGCGGTGGCCTGTGACAGCAGCAGCCGCACCCGCAGCGCCGCCGCCACGCCCTCCCGCGCCAGCGCCTCGGACACCACCCGCAGCCAGCTCGACACCGGCCCGAGGTCCTTGTAGGGCGCCGCCAGCGCGAGCGCGCACACCGCCGCCTGGTCCCCGGTGCCCGAGCGGACCACCTGCTCGAGGTCGCGCTGGAGCGCGCCGACGGCGGCGTACGTCTCGCGGGTGGCGGAGCGCTCGAACGCGGTCCGCTCCGCCGCCGCGGCCACCCACCCCGCGTGCCGGATCCGCGCCCCGGCGAGGGACTCCGGCGCCACCCGCGTGCCCACGAACCCGCGCACCAGGTTCAGCAGCTGGAACGTGCGGCGCCCGCCCGCGTCGACCGCGTGGACCAGCGAGCGCTCCACCAGCCGGCCCAGCGCGTTCATCGCGTCGTCGCCGCCGATCACCCCCTCGGCCGCGTCGGCGGTGAACCGCTCCTCGAACACCGAGCACGCCCCGAGCGCCGCGCGGTCGGCGGGGGACAGCGCGTCCCACGACCACGCGATCGCCTGCTCGACCGTGCCCGCCCGCTCGACCCCGAGGGTCGACCGCACCACCTGGTGCAGCCGGGTCAGGATCTCACTCGGCTCGAGCAGCGCGAGCCACGACGCGGCGACCTCGATCGCGAGCGGCAGGCCATCGAGCGCGGTCACCAGCGCGACCACCGCGCGCAGCTGGCCCGCGTCGGGCGACCACCCGGGCCGGCGACGCCCGGCGGCCGCGAGGAACAGCTCGACCGCCTCCGACCGAGCCCCGTCGAGGGACAGCGGACCGACCGCCAGCAGCCGTTCCCCGGGGATCCCGACCGGCGCCCGGCTCGTGAGCACGACCCGGGGGCGGACGGCCCCGAACCCCGCCACCAGCGACGCGACCGCGTCGGCGCACCCCTCGACCCCGTCGAGGAACAGCACCCCGTCGCGGGACACCCGGCCGATCCGCCCCGCCGCCCGCGCCAGATCGGGGTCGACCACCACGTCGACCGCCCGCGCCACCCGCTCGACCACCTCGGCGGGCGAGGTGGCGGACTCGAGCGCGCACCGCCACACCGGGCGCGAGCCGAGGCCGCGCACCGCCTCGTCGACCAGGCGGGTCTTCCCGACGCCGCCCGGGCCGTGCACCGTGACCACTCCCGGCTCGGCCAGCCACGCGCCGAGCAGCTTCAGCTCGCGCTCGCGCCCGACGAACGACCGCCCGGCCGGCGCGCGAGGCGGCGGCTCGGGCTCGGGCTCGGTCGGCTCGAGCGGGCGGAACGAGTACCCGGACCGGCCGATCGTGAGCAGGTGCCGCGGGCACTTCGGGTCGCGCTCGACCTTGCGCCGGAGCCGCTCGATCGTGGCGAACACCGTGCGCGACTCGGACCCGGGCGGCAGCCCCCACACGTGCTCGAGCAGCTGATCCTTGCCCACGACCTGCTCCGGACGTTCGGCGAGGTACCCGAGCAGGCGCGCCTCCATCGGGGTCAGCCGAACGTCCGGTCGCCCCTCGATCGTGCGCAGCTCGAGGTCGACCGTCCCGGCCTCGAACTCCACCGTCGTGAACCCGTTCACAGAGACGCCCGCATACTGCTGGAGGGACGGCACCCGCCGTGCTCCTGGAGGTGACGCATGTGGACCACTGTACTCCTGCTCGCTCGCCCTACGCTCGCCGCCGACGCCTACGTCGTGGACGGCAGCGGCGCTACCCTGTCGCACGCCTGCACCGCGGGCCAGGCGGTGAACCTCACCGGCTCGACCAACCAGCTGACGCTCACCGGCGACTGCGGCGTGCTGACCATCAGCGGCAGCAACAACCAGGTGACCGCCGACGGCCTGTCGAAGCTCACCATCACCGGCTCGACCAACTCGGTCACCTACAGCCGGAACCTGTCGTCGAAGAAGAAGCTCCCGTCTACGATCACCGGCATCGGCAACAGCGTGGTGAAGAAGTAGCGTTCACGGCCCGGCGAGCGCGCGCTTGACCGCGTTCACCAGCGTGCTCGCGTAGAACGGCTTCTGCACCACCGGCCCGCCGAGGCGCGCCTCGTCGTCGTCGATCAGGTGACCGCTGACGAACACCACCGGCAGGCCGGGCCGGTCGAGCCGGGCCCGCGCCGCCAGCTCGACGCCGTTGGTGCCCGGCATGTACATGTCGGTCAGCAGCACCTCGACGCCGCCCTCGGCGAGGATCGCCAGCGCCTCCTCGGCGTTGCCGGCGCCGCGCACCGTCATCCCGGCGCTCCGCAGCGCGCGCTCGATGCTGCGCCGGATCAGCGGCTCGTCGTCGCACACCAACACCGACACCGACCGGGTCCGCTCGACCCGGTCCTCGGGCGCCGGGGTGGGGATCGCGGTGGCCGGCGCCCGCGGCAACAAGATGTCGAACCGCGTGCCCACCCCGACCGTGGACGAGACGGTCACCAGCCCGTTCGACTGGGTCACGAACCCGTGCACCGACGCGAGCCCCAGCCCCGACCCGCCCCGCTTGGTGGTGTAGAACGGCTCGAACACGTGCGGGACCACCTCGGGTGGGATCCCGGCCCCGTCGTCGACCACCGAGATCACGACCCACCCGTCCGGCCCGTCCGGCAGGTCCG